>NZ_NVPT01000150.1 GCF_002802985.1 Geodermatophilus chilensis
ATGTGTTATGTGTGTTTGTTATCAGGCAGAAGGCTGCAGACAAGGTCTAGGACGGTCTGGTGGGCTCGGAGATGTGTAGAGGAGACACCGCCGACCCCGCCCGCGACCGCCGGTGACCCCGCCCGCGGCCGCGCCGTCCGCCGGGCAGGCGCCGTCCGCCCCCGTCGCCCCCGCGGGCACCGCCGTCCGCCGGCACTGGCGCCTCCCCTCCGACACGCGGTCCATCCCGGCGCTGCGCCGGCGGCTGCGGGCGCTGTTCACCGAGGCCGGCCTGGACGAGGACCTTGCCTACGACCTGGTGCTGGCCGCCTGCGAGGCGGCCACGAACGCCATCGAGCACGCCCAGGACCCGGCCGAGCCGGTCATCGACGTCGGCGCCGAGGTCGCCGGCGGCCGGGTGGAGGTGGCGGTCCGCGACTACGGCCGGTGGCGGGAGCGGGTGCCGAGCATGGACCGCGGCAGGGGCTCGATGCTGATGAGCGCCGTGGGGGAGATCACCGCGACGCCCAGCCCGGCCGGCACCACGGTCGTCATCCGCGCCGGCGGCCCCCCGCTGCCCTCCGACGGGGCGCTCCGGTAAGCTCGGGCCGCACTCCGCGGGTGTAGTTCAATGGCAGAACATCAGCTTCCCAAGCTGACAGTGCGAGTTCGATTCTCGTCACCCGCTCCGCGTAAAGCTGCAGGTCAGATGCTTGTCGGGTCCTCCGGAGAAGTCTTCGAGGACCGTCTCAATGGCCCGCTACGGCCCCCTGTGACCCCCCGTTTTCCGCCGCGTAGGTCATGGATAGGTCACGCGGAGGGACCGATCTGCGCAGGTGAGACCCTCGTCCGGACGGACGCACGACCTGCGCCGCGTGACCAACATCGGTCACGCGGCGCGCCGGCGGGTAGTCCCAGTAGGTGGAAGCGGGGGACGCGGACCAGCGCGGATGGGCCAACCTCTGTGGTGACCTGCACTGACACAACCCAGCTATTCAGCGTCAACCGGGACCAATCAGGGAGTCATGTGCCCCGGATGTGCCCCAACGCGGCGACAGCCAGGTCAGGTAGCGGGCACGAAGGGCCGGACAGCTGCCCGGCCGTTGAGCGGCCGGCTTCGCGGGCGTCTATGACCGCGTCCGTGGTCCTCTGCAGTAGTTGTCGTACTGATCCCTGATGATTGACTGCTGATGGTGGTCGCTTGAACCGGGCTTTGACCTGCGGCTTCGGTGGTGAACGGTGCTGGCGCGTCATGGTCGCGATTGAGCGTCTTGCCGACTTTCTGCGGACTCTCTGCCGACCAGGATGGCGGGAGCATTGCCCGTAAGGGGGGTCGTGGCGAGGACGCCGCCGCTCCCCAGCCGGCCGAGCGTGCCGGCTGCAGCGGGTCGCCGGAAGGGCGCTGCGCGTCCCTTCGGGATGGGCCTGCGGCCCACCCTTCCCCCGACCCGCTGCAGCCGGAGGAAAGCCGGTTGCGGGAAGCGGACAGGAGTGTGGGGGACACTGCAGCCCCGGTTGCGCGGCGCGGCGACAGCCTTGCGCGGCAACGACGTCCGCGCCTAACTGGACGTCCTTGGCCAGCCGAGGCATCCTCGCGCTGGCCGCCTCGGTGGTCGGGAGGACCGGCGGGAGGAAGTCGACCCTCGTCACACGCGGGACTGTGTAGGCTCTTGCACCCCACGGGCAGACGGGGCGAATGACGGCCGGCGCCCCGCCCGGCCTCGTAGGCAGCAGTCCTCCAGTTCTCCTCCGGCTGGGCGCGGCCACCGGGCGTTGCCGCTGTCGGCCTCTTGCAGAACGGCTGCAGAAGCGCGGACGCCGCCGTCGAGCAGTCGCTGCTTGGCGGAGAGCGGGCGGGACAGTAGCCGGAGGCCAACTGGAGAAGCGCCGCAAGTCTGGTCACCGGCACAGGTCGAGTCAGGTGGGGCCGCGCCTTCGCGTGCGGCGCGCTCGCCGGCGCCCTGTCCCTGCTGACTCCAACCGCGCGGAGGTGCCTGGCCGTGACCGACGATGACGCCCGGACAGCGGCGTCCGAGCTGCTGACCTTGGAGGAGGCGGCGGCCGTTCTTCGCACCCCGGTGGCCACGCTGCGCTATTGGAGGCACCTCGGGGTCGGACCGGACGGCTTTCGCCTCGGCCACCGCGTGGTGTACCGGCGCGAGGACGTGGACCGCTGGGTGGCAGAACAGCAGCAGGCCCAATCTCCGCGCCGATAACCCTGCACCGGTGGGCCGCGACATGGTGATCCAACTCGCACCTGCGGTCGCGCTCTCGCCGAGATCTCCTGATGCCTATAGAAAAGCCGGTCTGATCGAGAGGTCGGCCGGTCCTCGGGCGGGTGCCGGCGTCCAGCGCGCCGCGGGCGCCAGCCAAGGTGTGCCACCCCAGCCGATCGGGCAGAGCCCCGCAGGTCGACGTCGAACGAGATGGAGGGGTCAGGATGCCGCGGATCGACCGGATCGCCGAGCCGTGGGGGACCCGCACGCCGTACGGCCCGGGGGAGGCCTGGCCCACCCGGTCGCCGAGTACGTGCCGCCGCACGAGATGCCGAACGAGGACTTCCCGTTCTCCTTGATCACCGGCCGCACGCTCTACCAGTTCCACACCCGCACCAAGACCGGCCGCGCCCCGCAGCTGCAGGCCGCGGCCCCCGACGTCTGGGTGGAGATGTCGGTCGGTGACGCCGACCGGATGCGCGCCCGGGAGGGTGACCTGCTGGAGGTGCGGACGCCCCGGGGCTCGGTGCGGGCCCGGCTGCGGATCAGCGGCATCCGCGACGGCGTCCTCTTCCTGCCGTTCCACTACGGCTACTGGGACGACGGGCACCGGGGCGGCCGGGCCGCCAACGAGCTCACGCTCACCGACTAGGACCCCGCCTCCATGCAGCCGATTTTCAAGACCGCGGCCGCCTCGGTCCGCAAGGTGCGCTGGTCGCGGCGCGGGCGTTCCCCGGCACCGACCACGACCGGCTCCGCGCCGGCGCGCGGCAGCCTTCCCCCGACCAGGGGTGACCGGACCGCCGAGGTGGAGGAGACCCTGCCGGCCGAGGGAGGACGACGGTGAAGATCGGACTGGCGCTCGAGGAACTGCACCGCTCGGAGAACCACCTGGCGCACCAGCTGCTCGCCGTGGCCGAGCGGCACAAGGTCGACCACGAGGTCTTCTATGTCGGCCGCGACCTCGCCACCTGGTCCCAGGACCACGTCCGCCGGCTGGCCGCGTTCGGGGACCGGTACGGCGTGGACCTGGATCCCGAGCCCGCCGGCGAGCCCAGGATCCTTGCGAAGCTCAGCGAGGCGGTCAGCGACCGGCTCGGCCGGCGCTCGGCCCCGGCGCTGCTGCGCGACCTGCGCAGCATCCACATCCACGCGACCGGGGTCTCCGTGGACTGGGAGATGGGCGCCCAGGTCGCGCAGGGCGTCGAGGACACCGAGCTGCTCGCCCTCGCCAAGCGCTGCCACCCGCAGAACCTGCGCCAGGCCCGCTGGGCCAACAGCAGGATCAAGGAATCCGCCACCCAGATCCTGGTGAGTTGATGAGCAGCCACGACACTGCGCCTGGGCCGGCCACCCGCGTCGTGCTGCGGCCGATCGCCACGCCCCTGCCGCTGGGGTTCCTCGCCCTCGCGCTGGCGACCGCGGTCTTCAGCGCCGTCCAGCTCGGTTGGATCCCGCCGACCGAGGGCCGGGTCGCGGCCCTGACCGCCCTGGCCGCGACCGTCCTGCTGCAGGCGATCGCTTCCGTCGTCGGGTTCCTCGCTCGCGATCCGGTGGCGGCCACGGGCATGGGCGTGCTGGCCGGGACCTGGGGCACGTTGGGCCTGACCACGCTCACCTCACCGCCCGGCACCGCCAGCAAGGGCCTGGGCGTGGTGCTGATCACCGCCGGCCTGGCGATGTTCGTGCCGGCGGTCGCCGGCGCGGCCAAGCTCGTCCCGGCGTCGGTCATGGGGCTGGCCGGCGTCCGCTTCCTCGTCACCGGCGCCTACGAGCTGACCGGGTCCGCCACGTGGAAGACGGCGGCCGGATGGGTTGGCCTCGCGCTCACCGTCCTGGCCTTCTACGCCGCCCTGGCGCTGGAACTGGAGGGCGCCAAGGCGCGGACCGTGCTTCCGGCTGGGCGGCGGGGCCCGGCCGAGAGCGCCGTCCGCGGCCAGGGCTCCCTGGATGTGGCCGACCTCGCCCGGGAGCCGGGGATCCGGCCGCAGCTGTAGACCGCGGCCGAGGTCCGGTCAGGCGTCCTCGCGGTCGGGGCTCTCCAGGCGGAAGAACGTGCTTTGGTTCCCGTCCTTGCGCTCCTCCTGGTAGAGGAAGTTCAGCTTGCGGGCGTCGAAGGTCTCGAACCACTCGTCCCAGCTCACGTGCCGCAGGTCCTGCGAGTCGCCGCCGAAGTCGAACCGCAGGACGCCGAGGTGGTCGGCGTGCTCGGTGCCTTCGACGGTCGCCGGCACCCCGCCCCGCTTCTCGGCCCAGCGCCGGATGACCTCGTGGCTGGTGGTGGCCAGGCTGCGGCCGGCGCGCTCCGGGTCGTCATCGAGCGAGGTGACCTCCTGCGAGTACTGCAACGACCTCGAGGTCTGCTCGCCGGTGCGCAGCCGGCCGCCGTCGGGGCCGCGGTCGCCGGGAAGCCCCGCCTCGCCGTCGCCGGCCTCGGCGCCGCCGTCCCCGCCCTGGCCGGCTGCGTCACGGGCGGCACGGGACAGCGCGTCGACCAGATCCTCCTTCGTCATCGACGAGGTGCCCTCCACGCCGGCGTTCCGCGCCCTGCCGCGCAGTTCGTCGACCTTCATGTCGCGCAGCTCGGTCTCGCTCAGCCCGGGGGTGTTCGGGGTCTCGTTGCTCATCGCTGCTCCCTGCTCGTATCGACGGTCACGCCACCAGCCGCGGACGACGTCGGGGGAGGCCGTGCGGTCATGACCTGGGCGTACCCCTTGCGTGCTGGCACACGCACGGCGCGCGCACCCCGGCCACGGGGCACCGACAGGCGGTGCACGGCCGTCCGGCAGAACCGCCCCTCCAGGTCCAGCCCGATCGACCGACGGCCGGTCTGACGGGCCGCCACCAGCGTCGAACCCGTCCCGGCGAACGGGTCGAGCAGCAGGCCGCCCGGTGGGCAGGTGAGCCGGACGAGGGCGGTCATGACCGGCACGGGCTTGGGGACCGGGTGACCCCACCGGCGCCGGAGCTCCGGCGTCCGTTGCAGCACCTGGCCGGCCGTGTCGGGACACCAGGTCGGAACGGCCCAACCGGGCGGCGCGGCGACCACCACGGCTTCCGGGCGGCCCGGCTCGCGGTGCCAGAACAGCTGAACAGCGACCTGGAGACCGGTGCCGTTCAGGAGCCGGTCGATGCGTGGCGCGTTGTGCGTGCCGATGCAGGACACGACGGGGCCGACCGGTCAGGACCGCGCCGTCCTCAGCGCGTAAGCGAAGTCGGCGGCCTGCCGGCCGATGCGAGCGTCGTGGACCCGGACGACGGAGCCGCCGCGCATCGTCCCGAGGGCGCACGCCGCTGCGGTCGCGACGTCCAGCGGGGCGTCGCCGAGGCCCAGCGTGCGGCGGAGGAAGATCTTGTTCGAGACGGCCAGCAGGACGGGAACGCCAAGCGTGGCAACGTCATCCAGGCGGACCAGCAGCTGCAGGGACTGCTGCCAGGACTTGCCCAGGTCGATCCCCGGGTCGACGACGATGTGCTCCCGATCGAGCCCCGCTTCCTCCGCGGCATGCAGCAGCTCGGCGAGCCGGCCGCACACCTCGCCGAGCAGATCGGCGTAGACCGGATCGGGGTCCGGGATCCCGGGCGGCTTGCGGATGTGCGTGGCCACGACAGCCGCGCCCGCCGCGGCAGCCGCCGGCAGGTAGCCGGGGTCGAGGAACCCGCTCATGTCGTTGCCCAGCACCGCTCCTTCCGCGAAGGCGACCTGGGCGACCGTGGCACGGGTGGTGTCCACGGCCAGCGGGACGTCGAAGCGGGCCCGCAGCGCGGCCAGCGTCTCGGCCGCCAGGTCGCGCTCCTCCGCGGGTGAGACCTCGGCGACACCCACCCCGCCGGGTCGGACGCCGACCTCGAGGACGTCGGCGCCATCGGCGACCAGTTGCTCGGCGCGGGCCAGCAGCCGGTCTAGCTCGTAGTAGGCGCCGCGGTCGAAGAAGGAGTCCCTCGTCCGGTTCAAGACGCCGACCACCACCGGCCGCTCCGTGACGTCGAAACGTCGGTCACCCAGCTGCAGGAACATGTCCCCGGCCTACCGCAAATGCAGCACGCGCGCTCGTCGGCGACCGTCCGGACGACGTCCACGACTCGTTCCGGCCTCGGCTGGGCGACGGCTAGGTTGCAGAGCCATGGCTGACCGGGATCACGAGCCGCGACGGGCCGTCCGCTCGGAGGGGAGCGAGCACGAGCAGGAGCCTGCCCCCGTGCCCGGGGACGGGGCCAGGGGCGCCGGTGAGGCCATGGGGAACCTAAGCGAGATCATGGGCCAGGCGGCGCGCTCCTTCCACGAGCGGCACGGCGACGTCGACGCCACCTTGCACGCGATCACGTCGACGGCGGTCGGGGCCATCCCCGGGGCCGAGGAGGCCACGATCACCTACGTCACCGGCCGCAGGAAGGTGGAGCCGCGCGCGGCGACGAGTGACCTGCCCCGCACAGTCGACGAGATCCAGAGCCGGCTGCAGGAGGGGCCGTGCCTGGACTCGATGTGGGAGGAGAAGACCGTCCGCATCGACGACATGCGCAATGAGCCGCGGTGGCCCCGCTACGCGGCCGAGGCGGCTCGGGTCGGCGTGCTGAGCTCCGTGAGCTTCCAGTTGTTCGTCGAGGGCGACAACCTCGGTGCGCTCAACGTCTACGCGCGCAGGCCGCATGCGTTCGGTGAGGAGTCGGAGGACGTCGGGCTGGTCTTCGCCGCCCATGCCGCCGTCGCTCTGTCCGGCGCGCAAAACGAGGACCACCTGCGGCGAGCGGTGTCCAGCCGGGACCTGATCGGACAGGCCAAGGGGATCCTCATGGAGCGGTACAAGCTCACCGCCGACCAGGCCTTCGGGGTGTTGACCCGGATCTCGCAGGCGAGCAACCGCAAGATTGTCGACATCGCCGAGGAACTCACGCCCAGCGGATCCCTGCCGAGCACGCGCCCCGACCAGTGACCCACTGAGCGCCGGCGAGCCGTCCTCGATCGGACTGGGTGCCGGTCAGCTCTTGTTCCCCGGCTCGTTGCGGCGGGTCTCGAACGTCTTGTGCCCGTTCGGGCAAGGGGGGATCTCGTCCCCCTGCTTCACGTGCACCTTCTCGCTGCAGTGGGCGCAGTAGAAGTCGCCGGTCTTCTGGGCCTTCTCGCCGGCGTGGGCGGCCATGGACACCTCCTGTGGGTCGGATCAGGTGTGCGGTCGGGACGAGATCCCCGGGACCGGTCAGACGGTGCGCCGGTCCTCGCCCTTGACGCGGTCTTCCTGGATGTCGCGCGAGGTCTCGGCGATGCCGGGCTTGCTGTCGTAGCGGGCCTGCTGGGCCGCGGTACCCGGGTCACGACTGGGTGCCGGGTCAAGCCGCAGTGACCGGACGACCTCGTCGTCGTTGCGGTAGTCGACCGACGGTGGGATCGCGCGGAGGGCCCGCACCACCTCGGGAGAGGCGCCGGCGCGCTCGGCGGCGGTGACCAGGGTGTCCTTGTCGGCCGGGTAGTCGACCTCACCGAGGTAGCGGAGCACCTCGTCGGCGGTCACGGAGTTGGACACGGGATCTCCTCTCTTCTCGGGTGGGGGCTGGCGTCAGGACGGGGCGAGAATGACCTCGGCCCAGCCGGTCTGCCGCTGGGCGTAGGGGTCGTGGGCCTCGAGAACCGAGTACAGCTCGGGACCGTCCTGGGGGTCAGCCATCTCCAGGGCCTACCCATCCGGTGCGGCGACACTCCGGCGGCCGCGCTGCCGTGGCGTCACTCCTCGGATTCGCGTGTCTCCTGCTCGGCGTAGGTGTCGAGGAGGGCGCGGGCGTCCTCCCCGGCCGCGCCCTCCTGCTCCAGGCCGGCGCGGAAGGAGCCCAGTTTCTGCTGGCCGGCAGGGAAAGGAGGCAGAAGCGGGACGTCGGGGTCGGTCCGTACCTCGAGAACGACGGGCCGGTCGGCGGCCAGCGCCCGCTCCCACACCTCACCGAGCACGCTCGGGTCCTCGACCCGGATGCCGATGAGGCCGAGCAGGTCGGCGTACCCGGCGTAGGAGAAGTCGAGCAGCGCCTGGCTGTCGTCGAAGCGCGGGTCGCCCTCCATCTCCCGCTGCTTCCACGTGACCTCGGCGAGGTCGCGGTTGACCAGCACGCAGACGACGAACCGGGGGTCGGTCCACTGCCGCCAGCGGTGCGCGACGGTGACCGGCTCGGCGTTGCCCAGCATCTGCATCGCGCCGTCACCAGATAGGACGACGACCGGCCGGTCGGGTGCAGCGAGCTTCGCCGCGAGGCCGTGGGGCACGGGACCAGCCCATCGAGGCCAGCGTGCTGGACAGGTGCGCGGGTACGCCGCGGGGGAGCCGCAGCTGGCGGGCGTACCAGTAGGTCACCGAGCCGACGTCGACGGCGACCTGCGCGTCGCCCGGGAGCCGCGGGCTGAGCTCGGCCACGACGGCCTCGGGGTTGACCGGCCGGGCCTTCGTCCGCGCCCGCTCCGCCGACAGCTCCCGCCAGTTGGGGACCGCCGCCTCCACCCCCGCGCGCCAGGGTGATCCGGTGCGGTCCTCCAGCAGCGGCAGCAGGGCCCGCAGGGTCTCGGCGGCGTCGCCGGCCAGCGCCACCTCGACCGGGTAGCGGTTGCCCAGATGTCGGCCGTCGAGGTCGATCTGCACGGCGCGGGCCTGACCGGGCGCCGGGTAGAACTCGGTCCAGGGTCGTTGGTGCCGACCAGCAGCAGGGTGTCGCACCCGCCGAGCAAGGAGGCGCTGGCCGTCGTCCCGAGATGGCCCATGACCCCGGCGGCGGCCGGCAGCGTCTCGTCGACGTAGGGCTTGCCGAGCAGGCTGGTGGCGATCCCGGCGCCGAGCCGGTCGGCGACGGCGACGACCTCCTCTTGTGCCTCACGGGCGCCCTGTCCCACCAGCAGCGCGACCCGTTCTCCTGCGTTGAGCACGTGGGTGCGCTGGTCGACAACTTGAAAGACGACGAGGCAGTGGCGGCCACCGTCCGGGACGAGGGCGACAAGGGCTGCGTCAGCGACGGGCGGGAGACCGACGCCGACCGGCTGTCCGTGACCGACGGCGAGTACAACGCCATCCACTGCCGGCTCTCGGACGGCTCACGGCAGACCGTCCACGACCCGCGGCTGCTCTGGCCGGACACCACGTCCGTCGCCGTCGACAGGCACCACGTGACCGCCAACCAGCTGTACCAGCGGACGAGTACCGCGGGGTAGACGACCAGCGACGCAAGCCCTACGTGTCGTTCCGGACGCCGCTCGACGCAGGCCCGGTCCGTCTGCGCTGTGCCCACTGATGCCGGGGGCGCCCGGCCCGCCTGTCGTGGCGATCGGGTGCCCCGGCGGCCGGCCTCGGCACGGGCGGCGTGCGGACCTGCGTCAGCCGAGCGAGGTGATGAGGTCGCGGCAGGCCTGCTCGCATCGCCGGCAAGCGTCGGCGCAGATCCGGCAGTGCTCGTGCATCTCGGCGTGGCGCGCGCACTCGTCGCCGCACGCTTTGCATGCCGCGGCACATGCTTCGAGCACGGCCCGGGTGAGGTTGGCGTCGTAGCCGGTGTGTCGGGACAGCACCCGCCCGGTGGTGTCGCAGACGTCGGCGCAGTCGGCGTTGCTGCGGATGCACTTGGTGAGCTCCGCGACCATGTCCTCGCTCAGGCAGGCGTCGGCGCATGCGGTGCAGGCCTGCGCGCACTCGAAACACGCCTCGATGCAGGCGCGGAGCTTGTCCTTGTCCACACCGCCGAGGTCTTTGGGGTAGGTGTCGAGCATCTGGGCTGCCACGGTCATGAGCTTGCTCCTCGGGTTCCCGGCGCTGGACGGCTCGGACGCCGTCTGGAACTGTCGCCGACGTGGACGGCGGTACCCGGCGGATGCGTCGGATGCACAGCGGCCCTGCGTCGTCTTCGTGGACTCGGACCTGGTCGCCATGGATCCGCTGTTCGTCGTCGGTCTGCTGGGTCCGCTGCTCACCGATCCGACCGTCGGCTATGTCAAGGCGCTCTACGACCGGCCACTGACGACGACGGAGGGCATGGTCCCCAGGGGCGGTGGCCGGGTGGCCGAACTCCTTGCCGCCCGTTGCTGAACCCCCTGTGGCCTGACCTGGACGGGTTCGTCCAGCCCCGGTCCGGCGAGTACGCCGGACGGCGGGCGCTGCTGGAGCGGGTGCCGTCGGCCGCCTGCATGGCCGTGTCTGTGAGCAGTTCGCTCCGACTGTCCTGGCCGCCGCGTACGAACGCCTCTACACTGAGATGATCAGTCGCGCTGGCGATGCCGCAGCGTCGGCGGCAGGACCGAGGAGGCCTCGGGGACCGTGGCCGGATGATGGCAATGCACGGCTCCGAGCTGGGCGCCGTCGAGGTCGTGGCCCATCGTGGTGCCTCGGCGGACGAGCCGGAACACACCCTGGCCGCCTACCGGTACGCCGCACGGCTCGGCGCGGACGCCGTGGAGTGCGACGTGCGTATGACCCGTGACGGCGCGCTGGTGTGCGTCCACGATCGTCGCATCGACCGCACCTCGACCGGTCGGGGCGTGATCTCCGCTCTCGACCTTGCCGACCTGGAGCGATTCAAGTTCGGGCGCCCCCGGACCATGCCCGGAAGGCGGCGAGCTCAGCTGGCCGCTGGGATCGGGGCCGACGAGACGCTCGACGAGGACGCGGGCCGGGTGCTCACGCTGGACCGGTTGCTGGAGTACGTCACCAGCACTCCCGGCCGGGTGCGCCTCGCCATCGAGACCAAGCACCCCACGCGGCACTCGCCCCGGGTGGAAGCGGCGCTGGTCGCCACGCTGCGGCGCTTCGGCCTGGTGGTAGGTGACGGACCCGTCGACTGGGCCGGCCGCCCGGCGGTGCGCGTCATGAGCTTCTCCCCGGCGGCGCTGCGCCGAGTGCAGGACCTCACACCCGGGATGCCGACCGTGCAGTTGGTGCGTCAGCTGACGCCATGGACGCGCATCACCGGGCTGCCGCCGGTGAACACCGCAGTCGCACCCTCCCTGGGCCTGCTCCGCCGCGTTCCCTCCTACGTCCGCCGGGCTCATGACGCAGGGGCAGAGGTGCACGTCTGGACGGTCAACCAGCCGGAAGACATGGAGTTGGTGCTGTCCCTCGGCGTTGACGCCGTGATCACGGACCATCCGGGAACGCTCCTCCGCCGGCTCGGGCGTGATCCCGCGGGTCGCACGGGCGAATCGGGCTGAAAACGCTTCACGGTCTTGCCCTTGCCGGTCCGCCAGCCACCAGACTGCCGGAATGAGCCGCACCCGGATCGGCGCGACGGGCGCGGGGGTCATCGCCTAGCGGCACGTGCGCAGGCTCCTCCGCTTCGACGACGTGCAGGTCGCCGCGGTCGCCGACGTTCAAGCCGACCGCGCGGCGGAGCTCGCGGCTGGCGTCGGCGCGACGCCGTACGACAGTGCCCCGCGGATGCCTAACATCGAGAGGTCGGACGCCGTCTGGCTGTGCGTGCGAGACGCCGTCCAGTCCGCCGGCGAGGAGACCGGTGAAGCCGTGGAGGGCCGGCACGCCGGCTGTCCAGCGAGTGCCTCGGGGGGGCCAGGACCGGGGCGCAAGAACCGACGATCTGGACGTCGTGGAACCCGGCCAGGGTGCGAGCGTGTCGAGCGCCGACTCCGCCGGCACCAACGATGCCAACCGGACGGTCACGCCGACACGGGGCGACTGAACGCCGGAGTTCAGTCCCTTGCCATGGCGGCTGAGTCAGGACGTGGTGGTGACTGCCCACTCCTCGACGGCGTCGACCCACGATGTTGCGGTGTTCGAGCGGCCGCGTGACGCTGAACCGCTGCGAACCGCGGCCGAGCGGCACGTGACAGCGTCCGTCACGCTGGCTCGGCCTTGCGCCGGCCATGCCCCACGGAGGAGCCTGACGGACATTCGTCGAAGTTGGTCTCCCCACTGCGCGGTCAGTCTCCGTCAGAAGAGCCGCGCGATGGGCTCGAGATGGTCTTCGAAGGGACCACGGATGTCCCGTTGCGCCATGCCGTGGTTGCGTGGCTCTCGCTTCACCGGTCGCAGGCAGGTGGCGCAGCGAAACGCGCGACACCGATCGCGAGGTCATCGGTGGTGGCGGTGCCCGACAGGCCCGCGTCCGGGTTCATCGAGCGCGGAGCCTTGTTGAGCAGTGCCGCTGATGCACCGTTCCGTACAGCGAGAACGGCATCATGGAGTTCTCCACGGTGTCCGTCGTGCCCACCAGCCTGCCGCTGCGCAGGTTCCCGTGCTCCCCGACGCAGGGGGATGTGCAGTCAGCAGGTGGGGACTCCCGTCCGGGCGGCGTCTCTCGATCACCAGTTCAACCACCATTGACGTCCGTCCGGCGTAGTTCGCCGGAGTGCGCCATGGTCCGTATCCCGGCCTGGGCCGCCAAGACGGACCTCCATGAACGTCGGCGAACGTCCGGCCGACGTCTGGGGGGACAAGCGGCCATGGGGGCTTCGGTGAATGCGCGCTGCTCGTGGCGGTGTTGGCCGCCGCCAGCATGACTCAGGGGAACCTCAGCGCCTTCATCTGAATTGAGGTGTTGCGGCTGTGGGCGTACTCGACGGCGTGAGTTCCGACGAGTGCATCCAAGGCGGGCTGAACGTTTCCGGCCAGCGACACTCTTCCTCCCGTCCGACGAGCGCACTGCATTGACCCGGGTGTCCGGCCAGCGACACGGTGTTCCTGATTGGCCACGCTTACTCACCCAGGGCGGAGGCAAAGTCGTAGAGCGCGCGGCTGACCTGTGGGTTTAGGGCGGACACGGGCCGTGTGGTGATCTGAGGTTGTCTACGCCATCGATCAGCAGCGAGAGGGCCCGTGCCCGCGACCTCATCTTCCCCGACTGCCCTGCTCGATGCCGCCACCGCCGCCGAGGTGCCGGCCCGGCCGCTGTCGGCGGCCG
>NZ_NVPT01000151.1 GCF_002802985.1 Geodermatophilus chilensis
ATGCCGCCCGTGCAGGGTCCGGAAATCCCCGTAGCAGGGCGGCACGTCCCGCCACGGCGACCCGGTCCGGGTCCGCCACAGGATCCCGTTGATCACCTGACGGTGATCGAGCCACCGCCCACCCCGACGCGGCGTCTGGTCCGGTAGAAGCGGCTCCAGTCGCGCCCACTCCGCGTCGGTCAGGTCATGACGATCGAACACGACCCAGGCCTACCGGACCCACACGTCAAGATCTGCGAGACACGCCCTAGTCCCTGCGGCCGGCGTCGACCAGGCGGAGGACCACGGCGCCCTCCTCGTCGGAGGCCTCGAGGTCGACCTCGACGTCGAAGCCCCAGTCATGGTCACCGGCCGGGTCGTCGAGGATCTGCCGCACCCGCCAGAGGCCGGGCGTCGCCTTGTCCCAGATGAGCAGCGCGGGGCCGCGCGCGTCCGCGCCGGTGGAGAGCTCGGCGTGCTCGGCGAAGTAGGCCTGCACCACCTCGCCCCACCGGTCGGCGTCCCACCCGGAGCCGCGGTCGAGCTCGCCGAGGTCGTACCACCGGCGGCGGGCGAACAGCTCCACCCGGCGGAACAGCTGGTTGCGCACCATCGCGGTGAACGCCCGCTCGTTGCCGGTCAGCGGCCGCGGCCGCACCGGGACGGCGACCGGCGCGTCCAGCGGCTGGTCCGGACTGGTCAGCTGCTCCCACTCGTCGAGCAGCGAGGAGTCCACCTGGCGCACCAGCTCGCCGAGCCACTCGACGAGGTCGGTCACCTCGTCGGTGCGGGCGGCGGCGGGGACGCCGGAGCGCAGCGCCTTGTAGGCGTCGGAGAGGTAGCGCAGCACCGCGCCCTCCGCCCGGGTGAGCCCGTAGGTGTTGACCAGCTCGCGGAAGGTGTAGGCGTTCTCCCACACGTCGCGGACGACGGACTTCGGCGACAGGTGCGCGTCGGCGGCCCACGGGTTGGACCGGGTGTAGACCTCCAGCGCGTGCTCGAGCAGCTCCTCCAGCGGCTTGGGATGGCTGATCTCCTCGAGCAGCTCCATGCGCTCCTCGTACTCGATCCCCTCGGCCTTCATCTGGGCCACCGCCTCGCCCTTGGCCTTGTTCAGCTGGGCGGCCAGGATCTGGCGGGGGTCGTCGAGGGTGGCCTCGATGACGCTGACCACGTCGAGGGCGTAGGTGTCGGACTCGGGGTCGAGCAGGTCGATCGCGGCCAGCGCGAAGGTCGACAGCGGCTGGTTGAGCGCGAAGTCCGGCGGCAGGTCGACGGTCAGGTCGTAGCGCCGTCCGTCCGGCTCCGGCTCGTCGAGCCGCACCAGCACCCCGGCCTGCAGCAGCGAGCGGGCGATGCCGATCGTCTCGCGGACGTGCCGCAGCTGCCGCTTGCGCGGCTCGTGGTTCTCGGTGAGCAGCCGGCGCATCGCGACGAAGGGGTCGCCGGGGCGGTCGACGACGTCGAGCACCATCGCCGTCGACACGCGGAAGTTGCTCGTCAGCGGCTCGGGCTCGGCCTCGACCAGCCGGCGCATGGTGCCCTCCGACCACGGCACCATGCCCTCGGGCGCCTTCTTGCGCACGAGCTTGCGGCGCTTCTTGGGGTCGTCGGCGACCTTGGCGAACTGCCGGAGGTTCTCCACCTCGTGCTCGGGCGCCTGGACGACGACGGTGCCGGCCGTGTCGTAGCCGGCCCGCCCGGCGCGCCCGGCGATCTGGTGGAACTCGCGGGCGTTGAGCAGCCGGGTGCGGGTGCCGTCGTACTTGGACAGCGCGGAGAACACCACGGTCCGGATCGGCACGTTGATGCCGACGCCGAGGGTGTCGGTGCCGCAGATGACCTTGAGCAGGCCGGCCTGGGCCAGCTGCTCGACCAGCCGCCGGTACTTGGGCAGCATCCCGGCGTGGTGCACGCCGATGCCGTGCCGGACCAGCCGCGACAGCGTCGTCCCGAACGAGGTGGTGAACCGGAAGCCGCCGATGGTCTCGGCGATCGCGGCCTTCTCCTCCTTGGTGCACACGTTGACGCTCATCAGCGCCTGCGCGCGCTCCAGCGCCGCGGCCTGGGTGAAGTGGACGACGTAGACCGGCGCCTGCCGGGTGTCCAGCAGCTCCTGGATCGTCTCGTGCATCGGCGTGGTCGCGTAGTAGTGGTGCAGCGGCACCGGCCGCTCGGCGCCGGCGACCAGGGCGGTGGGCCGGCCGGTGCGGCGGGTGAGGTCCTCGCGCAGCCAGCCGGTGTCCCCCAGCGTCGCGCTCATCAGCAGGAACTGCGCCCTGGGCAGCTCCAGCAGCGGCACCTGCCAGGCCCAGCCGCGGTCGGGGTCGCCGTAGAAGTGGAACTCGTCCATGACGACGAGGCCGACGTCGGCCCCGGCGCCCTCGCGCAGGGCGATGTTCGCCAGGACCTCGGCGGTGCAGGCGATGATCGGGGCGTCCCGGTTGACCGCGGCGTCGCCGGTGAGCATGCCGACGTTCTCCGCCCCGAAGACGCCGCACAGCGCGAAGAACTTCTCGCTGACCAGCGCCTTGATCGGCGCGGTGTACCAGCTGCGCCGTCCCGCCGCCAGCGCGGCGTACTGCGCGCCGGTGGCCACCAGTGACTTGCCCGAGCCGGTCGGCGTCGCGAGGACGACGTTGGCGCCGCTGACCAGCTCGATCAGCGCCTCCTCCTGGTGCGGGTACAGCACCGTGCCGTTCGACTCCGCCCAGGCGGCGAAGGAGCTGAACAGCTCGTCGGGGTCGGCGCCGCGCGCCCGGAGGGCCGAGAGGTCGGACGGGTCGTCGAGGAGGGGAGGGGCGGTGGCGGTCATCGTGGGGGACAGCGTGCCCGACGGCACTCCTCTTCCCGTGACGTGCCCGACCGCGACCCACGCCGGTTCCGCTGCGGACGGCGGGGGTAGGGCGACCTCGACGTCGAGACCAGGCACCCGGCCGAGCCAGCTGATCCGCACAGACCGAATGAGGAGATCACGTGTCCGAGCCCCGTCCCGAGTCCCAGCCCGCCCAGCAGCAGCACGTCCCCGGCACGCTGGGGGAGATGGACCCCAAGCCCGACCACGGTGAGGAGACCTACCGCGGTTCCGGTCGGCTGACCGGCAAGGCCGCCGTCATCACCGGCGGCGACAGCGGCATCGGCCGTGCCGTCGCGATCGCCTTCGCCCGGGAGGGGGCCGACGTCCTCATCTCGTACCTGGACGAGCACGAGGACGCCAAGGACACCGCCCGCTACGTGGAGGAGGCCGGCCGCAGGTGCGTGCTGGTCGCCGGCGACCTGGCCGACCGGTCGCACGCCAAGACGATCGTCCCCAAGGCCGTCGAGGCGTTCGGCAAGGTCGACGTCCTGGTGAACAACGCGGCCTTCCAGATGAGCCACGAGACGCTCGAGGAGATCCCCGACGAGGAGTGGGACCACACCCTCGCGCTGAACCTCTCGGCGATGTTCACGCTCTGCAAGGACGCGATCCCGCACATGCAGCCGGGCGCCTCGATCATCAACTCCTCGTCGGTGAACTCCGACAGCCCCAGCCCGCACCTCATCGCCTACGCGATGACCAAGGCCGGCATCGCGAACTTCACCGCCAGCCTCGCGCAGATGTACGCGGAGAAGGGCATCCGCGCCAACAGCGTCGCCCCGGGCCCGGTGTGGACGCCGCTCATCCCGGCCACCATGCCAGAGGAGAAGGTCGAGAGCTTCGGCCAGCAGGTGCCGATCGGCCGCCCGGCCCAGCCGGCCGAGCTCGCGCCGGTGTACGTGATGCTCGCCAGCGACGAGGCGTCCTACGTCTCCGGTGCCCGGATCGCGGTCACCGGCGGCAAGCCGATCCTCTGAAGAAGGACCCCGTCCTCCCCACCCTTCGCAAGCTCAGGGCGGGGCCCGGGACGGGGCCGGCGGGACCCTGCAGGGGGCCAACGGGCCCCGGGCGCGCGCCCCGCGCCCGGGGCGGCCGCTCAGCGGACGGTGCCGACGACCACCGCGTCGCCCCAGGGGGTCACCGAGCCGTCGGCGCGCACGCCGCGGGCCTGGTAGGCCAGCGACGCGGCATCGACCAGGGCGGCGGTGCGCCCGGGGTCGTCGGCCGGCGCGGTGCCCCGGCCCTGGGCGAGCTGCAGGTCGACGCACTCACCGGGCAGCTCCTCGACCCGCGGGGAGACGCCCTCGGAGGTGACCACCTGCACCTCCCAGCGCTCCAGGTCCTCCTCGCCGGGCAGCGGGGCGAAGCACGCCCGCCAGGTGGTGGTTCAGGTCCCGTCGTCCGGGTCCACCTCGTCGGTGAGCGTGGCCGACGCCAGCTTCGGGGCGGGACCGGCCACGGTCGCCGTCACTGCGGTCTCCCGCGGCTCGGCCTCGCCGGCGCAACCGGCGAGCCCGGCGGCCACGACGACCAGTGCGGTCGCCGGGCCCGCCGGGCGGGACCGCGTGGTCACCACTCGACGGCGCCGAACACCTCGCCGTTGAGGACGATCGTGTTCGGCGGGACGACGGCCCCGGCCGGCAGGTCGGTGCCGACGACGGCGCTGCGGTCGCCGATCCGGGCGCCCTCGCCGATGGTGCTGCGGAAGACGACCGCCCCGTCGCCCAGCTCGACGCGGTCGCCCACGACGGTCTGCTCCTCGGGATCGTCCTCCACGACGACCCGACCGCCGCCGTGCGCGATCGCGCCCTCGCCGTAGCGCACGTCGTCGCCGACGTGGATGTCGGTGTGCTCGAGGGCGTGGAAGACCACGTCGTCGCCCATGTGGTCGACGTGGCCGATCGCGAAGGGCGCACCCTCGTCGGCGCGGATGGCGATGCGCTCGCCGGTGCGCTCGATGAAGCGGGCGAGGGTGTCGGCGAGGTCGACGTCCCCGACGACGCGGTTGTCCAGCTCCGGGTCCGCCTGCTCCACGCCGGCGAAGCTCGGCAGGTCCCGGTCCTCGTTGAAGTCGGTGTGCCCGGGGTCGACGTTGGCGCCGTGCACCGCCGACGGGTCCTCGCGGTACAGCTCGGTGTAGGCGCGGGCCAGCGACTCGTTGACGTGGATGACGCCCTCGTTGAACGCGACGTCGGCCTGGTTGAGGTAGCGCACCTTGCCCAGCGTCGGATCGCTGGCCTCGGCGTCGCTGGTCACGTCCTTGCTCGGCAGCACGAGGAACCCGCTGGGCAGCGTGACACCGGCCGCGACCCGGGCGAGGGCCGAGACGCCGGAGTGGAGCTCGATCGTCGCGCCGTCGACCTGCGCCCCGAACGAGAGGAACACCGAGCCCTCGTGGGTGTCCACCGTCTCCTCGACCTGCGGGGGCAGCGGGCTCTGCTCGATGCCGACGGTGGCCGAGCCGACCACCGAGGACCCGTGGGCCAGGATGACGCGGTCGCCGATCTCGATGCCGGAGCCGCCACGGGCGTCGACCAGCACGTTGTCCTGGACGTTGGAGGCCGCGCCGATGGAGATCGGCGCCCGCCGCGTGGCGCGCAGCTCGGCGAAGGGGCCGACGTAGGTCTGCTCGCCGAGGCTGACGTGCCGGGCGCCGCGCACCGTGGCGGTCGGGTCGAGGAAGGTGGCCGTCTCCGCGGCACCGTCCGTGGCGCAGACCGGCACGTTGCCGCGCGTGGGGGAGCAGCGGCGCTCCTCGGTCTCGGCCAGCACGGGCGTGAAGCTCCCGACCACCATGGCGGTGGCCGCGGAACCGGTGAGCAGAGCGCGTCGCATCAGGATCCGTCCGTCGGAGACCCGTCCGGTCGGACGGGTTCTGCCTGCGACCATCCAGTTGCGTCCAACCGGTGTCAATCGCCGTTGCGCAGGCCAACCGGATGAGCGGCTGGCGCCGAGCGCAGGACGGCGGTCAGCTGGGCGACCTCCGTGGGGCCCACCCGGCAGCAGCCACCGACGAGGCGGGCGCCGGCGTCGACCCAGGTCAGCGCCTCGACGGGGGAGAGGCCGGTCGTGCCGGTCCACCGGCGAGCGACGGCGTCCCAGCCCTCGCCGCTGTTCGGGTAGGCGACCAGCGGCTTGCCCGCGGACGCGGCCGCCGCCAGGGAGGGACCGACGGCGGCCGGCTCGGTGCAGTTGACGCCGACCGCCACGACCGCGTCGAGGTCGCGTGCCATCGCGAACACCTCCTCGGCCGGCTCCCCGCGGCGGGTGCGGACGACGCCGTCGTCGTCCACCACCGTGGTGAGCGACAGCCACACCGGGACGCCGAGCATGTCGGCCTCCTCCAGGAGGGCCTCGGCCTCGGCGGCGGCGGGCACGGTCTCGCAGGCCAGGACGTCGGCGCCGGCGTCGGCGAGCCACTGCATGCGCGGCCGGTGCCAGCGCCGCAGCCACTCGACGCCGAGCAGGTCGGCGTAGCCGCCGGTGTACTCCGAGCCGTCGGCGAGCGCGGCGCCGTAGGGCCCGACCGACCCGGCGACCCACGCGTCCGGCGCGCCGCGGCGGGCCAGCTCCACCGACCGCCCGACCAGCCGGCGTGCCCCGGCGGCGTCCACGCCCGCCCGGGTCAGCCCCTCGGGCGAGGCCTGGTAGCTCGCCGTGGTCGCGACCTGTGCGCCCGCGGCGGCGAAGGCCGCGTGCGCGGCGACGACCGCCTCGGGGGCGTCGAGCAGCAGCCGGGCCGACCACAGCGCCGACGACAGGTCGTGCCCCTGCGTCTCCAGCTCCGTGGCCAGGCCGCCGTCGAGGACGACCGGGCCGGCGGCCAGCGCGGTGGCGAGGGGGAGGTCGGGCATGCGGCCGATGGTCCACCCGGCTCGCCGGGCGCGGGCGATCCGGCACCGTCAGGATCGGCCCATGGTCTTCATCTGGAGCAGCGGCTGGGGCCCGCGCCGTCGGCGCGGACCGGGGTACGGCCCGGGCCACGGCGGCTACGGCCCGGGCTACGGGTACGGCCGCGGGTACGGCTACGGGCCGCGGCGCGGCTACGACCGGGACGGTTCGTGCCTGCGCGACCTGCTGTTCCTCAACACCGGGTGCTGCCTGGCCAACGCGATCGGCTGCGGCATCGACGGGCTGTTCCTCGTCCCGACGACGGTGCGGCACGTGCACGCCGCCGGCACCGGACGGCGCGGGACCCGGGTGCGCGACCGGCTGGTGGCCGCCGTCCGGGTCTACCAGCGCGAGGTCAGCCCGAAGCGCCCGCCGAGCTGCCGCTACGAGCCGACCTGCTCGACCTACGCCGTCCAGGCGCTGGAGCACCACGGCGCCGCGCGGGGCAGCTGGCTGACGCTGCGCCGGCTGGTGCGCTGCCGGCCCGGTGCGGCCGGTGGCCTCGACCCGGTGCCCGCCGCCGCCTGAGCGGACCCGCGCCGCCAGACTGGAGGACGTGCCCGCTCCCGACGACGCCTCCGGCGACCTGCCGGTCACCGGCTCCCTCGTCGTGCCCGCAGCCGCGCTGCACTGGCGGTTCTCCCGCTCGTCCGGACCCGGCGGGCAGGGCGTCAACACCGCCGACTCGCGGGTGGAGCTGTCGGTGGCGCCGCTGGAGCTCCCTGGGCTGACCGGCGTCCAGCGGGAGCGGCTGGGCGCGCGGCTGGCCGGCCGGCTGGTGGACGGCGTCCTCACCGTGGCCGCCAGCGAGCACCGCCAGCAGCTGCGCAACCGGCAGGCAGCCCGCGAGCGGCTGGCCGCCGTCCTGCGCGCGGCGCTGGCCCCGCCGCCCGCGGCCCGGCGGCGCACCAGGCCCACGCGCGGGTCCCAGGAGCGGCGCATCCAGGCGAAGAAGCAGCGTGGGGAGCTCAAGAAGCAGCGCCGCTCCTGGGACTGAGCCTGCTCCCACCTCTCGCCTCCGGATGCTCAGCCCCTGCCCACCATCGTGGGCAGGGGCTGAGCATCCGGAGGGGAGGAACCCGGCGGGTTCAGCCGGCGCCGGCGACCTCGGCCCGCCGCCGCTCGAGGAAGGCCCGCTCGGTCGCGTTGCCGGCCAGCGCGAGTGCTGCGTCGTAGGCCGCGGCGGCCTCGGCACGCCGACCCAGCCGGCGCAGCAGGTCGGCCCGGACGGCGGGCAGCAGGTGCGAGCGCGGCAGGTCGAGGGCGTCGAGCAGCGCCAGCGCCGCCGCGGGACCGTGCACCTCGACCACCGCGACCGCCCGGTTCAGCGCCACCACCGGGCTCGGGGTGAGCGCCAGGAGGTGGTCGTAGAGCGTGAGCACCTGTCCCCAGTCGGTGTCCGCGGCAGTGGCGGCGTCGCTGTGCACCGCCTGGATCGCTGCCTGCACCTGGTACGGCCCGGGCGCACCGCGGCGCAGGCAGCGGCGCACCAGCTCCTGGCCCTCGGCGACCAGCGCGGCGTCCCACCGCCAGCGGTCCTGCTCGGGCAGCGGCACGAGCGACCCGTCGGGTGCGACGCGGGCGGCCCGGCGCGACTCGCTGAGCAGGACCAGCGCCAGCAGGCCGAGCACCTTGGGCTCGTCGGGCATGAGCTCGGCCAGCTCGCGGGCCAGCCGGACCGCCTCGGCGCACAGGTCGGTGCGCAGCAGTCCCTCGCCCGCGGACGCCGTGTGCCCCTCCGCGTACACGAGGTAGACGACGGCGAGGACGCCGGACAGCCGGTCGGGCAGGTCGGCCTCCGCCGGCACCCGGTAGGGGATGCGGGCGTCGCGGATCTTGGCCTTGGCCCGCACCAGCCGCTGCGCCATCGTCGCCTCGGGCACGAGGAACCCGTGCGCGATCTCCGCGGTGGACAGCCCGCCCACGAGCCGCAGGGTCAGCGCGACGCGGGCGGCCGGCGCCAGTGCGGGATGGCAGCAGGTGAACAGCATGCGCAGCCGGTCGTCGCGCACGGCGCCCTCCTCGGGCGGGGGTGAGTCGTCCGCGAGCAGCGCCGCGGCCCGGTAGCGGTCGGCGCGGGTGGACTCGCGGCGCAGCCGGTCGATGGCCCGGTTGCGGGCGGTGGTGACGATCCAGCCGGCGGGGCTGGGCGGCACGCCGTCGGCCGGCCAGCGCTGCACGGCGGTGAGGAAGGCGTCCTGCACCGCCTCCTCGGCGGCGTCGATGTCGCCGAGGAGGCGGGTGAGGACGGCGACCGCGCGCCCGTAGGACTCGCGGAAGACCGCCTCCACGTCGGGCGCGCGGACGTCGGGCACCGCGTCAGACGCCCTGGTTCGCGACCGGTCGGACCTCCACCGGCAGGGTCGTCGCCCGGGCCACCTCGCGCCCCCAGGCCAGCGCGGCGTCGAGGTCCTCGGCCTCGACGATCGTGAAGCCGCCGACGTGCTCCTTGGCCTCGACGTAGGGCCCGTCGGTGACCAGGAAGTCGCCGTCCGCGGGCCGTACGACGGTCGCGGTCTCCGGGGCGTGCAGGCCGGCCGAGAAGACCCAGGCGCCGGTGGCGCGCATCCGCTCGGTCACCGCGGCGACGTCGCGCATGATCGGGTCGAGCACCTCGGGCGGGGGCACCGGGCCGGCGGGCTGGATCAGGCTGAGCAGGTACTGGGGCATGACCGTCTCCTCGGGTTCAGCGGCCGGCACCGTACCGGCCGCTCACCCCCTGTACGAACGACCCGGCCCCGGATCGACAGGTCCCCGCAGGGATTCCTCAGGACGACGGCGGGCGCACCAGCAGCCAGAGCGACAGCCCGCCGTCCGAGCTCTCCATCGCCCGGTCCACCTCGAAGCCGAGCCGCCGCAGGAAGCGGACGGCGGCCCAGGTCGAGACGACGGCGGCGGCGGGCAGCCCGGCGGCGTCGCAGCGTTCCAGCACCGGCTGCAGCAGCGCGGTGCCGTAGCCGCGCCGCCGGCTGCTGGGCCGGGTCGCCAGGTGGGCCAGCCACCAGTGCGGTCCGGCCGGGCGGGCGGCGTCGACCAGTTCGCGCGTGCGGCGGACGGCGTCCCAGCGGGACCCGTGCACGTGCGGCAGCTCCTGCGCCAACGCGGCGCGGACGTCGTCCGGCAGCGACCGGCTGCCCGGCGCGCCCTCGGGGGCGTGCCAGGCGGCGAGGGCGGTGACGTCCTCGGTGACCCACGCGGTGCCGGTCGAGACGGCACGGTGGCCGGCGTCGAGCTCGGCCAGGCGGGTCAGCCGCTGCACCCGCCCGTCCTCGGGCAGCGCCCAGCGGGCCCACCGGGACGTGGCCTGCACGAGGGTGAGGGTGGCGGCGATCCGCGGCACGTCGCGCTGCTCGGCGGGGCGGACGGACGGGACGCCGAGGTGCACGGTCATCACGCGGTCGGCCACGACAGCCAGCGTAGGTGGGAGCTAACAGCGGCCGGCGGGACGGCGTGAGGTCGACGGAACGCAGGCTTGACGCCGATGCCGCGGCCGGGAAACCGCGGCACCGGAGGCTCGTCTCCGTGACCGCGACCGCCCTGCCCGGAGTGCTCGCCGGCGTGGGCCCGCGCACCCGGACGACGCAGACCCACTGCCCCTACTGCTCCCTGCAGTGCGGCGTCACGATGACCGCGGGCGACCGCCCGGCGACGCTGCAGCCGGCCGACTTCCCGACCAACCGCGGCGGCCTGTGCGCCAAGGGCTGGTCGGCGCCGGAGCTGCTGGACCACCCCGAGCGGCTGACCCGCCCGCTGGTCCGCGCCGTCCCCGGCGACCGCACCAGCCCGCTGGTCGAGAGCACGTGGGACGAGGCGCTGGACCGGGTCGTCGCCGCGATCCAGCGGACCCAGGCCACGCACGGCCGCGACGCCGTCGGCTGCTTCGGCGGCGGCGGGCTGACCAACGAGCAGGCCTACCAGTTCGGCAAGTTCGCCCGGGTCGCGCTGCGCACGTCCGCCATCGACTACAACGGCCGGTTCTGCATGTCCTCGGCGGCCGGGGCGGCCAACCGCGCCTTCGGCCTCGACCGCGGCATGCCGTTCCCGCTGTCGGACGTCGCCGAGGCCGACGTCGTCGTCCTGGTCGGGTCCAACCCGGCCGACACCATGCCGCCGGCCATGCAGTGGTTCGACGAGGGTCGGGCCCGCGGTGCGCAGCACGTCGTCGTCGACCCCCGCCGGACGGCGACCGCCCGCAACGCCGCCCTGCACCTGCAGCCGCTGCCGGGCACCGACCTGGCGCTGGCCAACGGGCTGCTGCACATCGCGATCGCGGAGGGCCTGGTCGACGAGGCGTACGTCGCGGCGCGCACCACCGGGTTCGAGCAGGTCCGGGAGGGGGTGGGCGCCTACTGGCCCGACCGGGTCGAGCGGCTGACCGGCGTCCCCGTCGCCGACCAGCGCCGCACCGTCTTCGCGCTCGCCCGCGCGGAGCGGGCCATCGTGCTGACCGCCCGCGGCGCCGAGCAGCACCGCAGCGGCACCGACACCGCCCAGGCGTGGATCAACCTGGCGCTGGCCCTCGGCCTGCCCGGCCGGGAGGGCAGCGGCTGGGCCACCGTCACCGGCCAGGGCAACGGGCAGGGCGGTCGTGAGCACGGGCAGAAGGCCGACCAGCTGCCCGGCTACCGCAGGCTGGCCGACCCGGCCGCCCGCGCCCACGTCGCCGCCGTCTGGGGCGTCGACCCCGACGACCTGCCGCAGCCGGGCCCCTCGGCGTTCGAGCTGCTCGACGCGCTCGGCACCGACGGCGGCGTGCGCACCCTGCTGGTGCTCGCCTCCAACGTCGCGGTGTCCGCGCCCGACGCCCGCCGGGTGATCAGCCGGCTGCGCGACCTGGACTTCCTCGTCGTCAGCGACTTCTTCCTGTCGGAGACCGCCGAACTCGCCGACGTCGTCCTGCCCAGCGCCATGTGGGCCGAGGAGGACGGCACGATGACCAACGTCGAGGGCCGGGTGATCCGCCGCCGGCGCGCACTGGACCCGCCCGACGGCGTCCGCGACGACCTGCAGCTGCTCGCCGAGCTGGCGCAGCGGCTGGGCGCACCCGGCTTCAGCGGCGACGCCGAGACCGTCTTCGCCGAGCTCGGCCGGGCCAGCGCCGGGGGAGCGGCCGACTACTCCGGCATCACCTACCGGCGCATCGACGAGGAGCAGGGCGTCTTCTGGCCCTGCCCGGCACCGGCGGACGACGGCCCCGCGCACCCCGGCACCCCGCGGCTGTTCCTCGACCGCTTCGCCACCCCCGACGGGCGGGCCCGGTTCCTCCGCGTGGAGCACGTCGAGGCCCACGAGCGGCCCGACGCCGAGTACCCGTACGTGCTCACCACCGGCCGGGTGCTGGCGCAGTACCAGTCGGGCACCCAGACCCGGCGGACCAGGAGCCTGCAGCTGGTCGCTCCGCTGCCGCGCGCCGAGCTGCACCCCGACCTCGCCCGGCGCCTGGGCATCGGCCCGGACGACGTCGTCGAGCTGACCACCCGCCGCGGCCGGGCGCGCTTCTCGGCGCACCTGACCGACGACATCCGGCCCGACGTCGTCTTCGCCCCCTTCCACTGGGGCGGCGGCTCCAGCGCCAACACGCTCACCGACGCCGACGCGCTCGACCCGACGTCGAAGATGCCGGCCTTCAAGGTCTGCGCGGTCGCCGTCACCCGCGTCGCCGGGCCGGTCGAGCGGCTGCCCGCCCCCGACGCTGCCACCCAGCCCGAGACCCGCCCGCACGCCGCGCCCGCGCCACGCACCCCGCTGCCGCCGTCCCGGACCCCGCACCCCAACCGCCTTTCGCGCGCGAAAGGCGGTTGGGGTGCGGGGTCCGGGACGGCGGCAGCGGGGTGC
>NZ_NVPT01000152.1 GCF_002802985.1 Geodermatophilus chilensis
AGAGGTGTATAAGGGACAGGCCCCGCCGCTCCCGAGCTCGCGACGGGTCCCTGCGGCGGGGCCGGGCTCGGGACGGGGCCAAGGGGCAGGCGGCTCGGGCAGCTGCGCGGTGTAGCCGGTCTTCTCCACCGTCGCGATGAGGTCGTCGGGCGTGACGTCGCCGCTGAAGGTGACCTTCGCCTTCTCGGTGGCGTAGTTCACCGTCGCCGTGACGCCCTCGAGCCGGTTGAGCTTCTTCTCGATGCGCGCGGCGCACGAGGCGCAGGTCATCCCGCCGCTGGCCAGCTCGACCTGGTTCTCGCCGGCCGCGGCCGAGGGGTTCGTGTGCTGTGTCGCGGAGCTCATCGTCGTCCTCCGAGCGTGCTCGCCGTGGTCAGGAAGTGGGCGTCAGCCGTGGGCGTGGCCGGTGTCGCCGTGCCCGCCCGCGCCCGCGGGGGCATCGCTGCCGGTGGCTGCGGCGTCGGTGTCGCCGGCGCGGACGGTGAACTCGGCGGTGCGCACCACGTCGCCGTGCCAGAAGTCCAGGAACAGCCGGTAGGTCCCGGCCGAGGGAGCGGTGGCGGCGAAGGTGATGTCCGGGCCCGGTGCGGTGGTGCCGTCGCCGGGCTCACCGGCCGGATGGACGTGCAGGTAGGCCAGGTCGCCGTCGCGCAGCGCGACCAGGTGCCCGTACGCGGCGAGGTAGGGCTGCAGGTCGGTGACCGGCTGCCCGTCCCGGCTGACCGACAGGGTCAGCTGCGACTCCGTACCAGGGGTCAGCTGCCCGTCGAGGGTGACGACGTACCCGTCGACCTCGGCGGTGCGTGAGGGCTCGGGCAACGGCTGCGGGGCGTGCTCGCCGGCGACCGCGACGTCGGCGCCCAGGACGAGCGCCGGGTCGTCGCCGGCGGGGTCGAAGTCGGTGAACAGACGCCAGGTGCCGGGGGCCAGCTCCAGCGGGATCGACCAGGCGCCGTCGGCGGCCAGGTCCGGGTGCACGTGCTGGTAGCCGGTCAGGTCCCGCCGCACGGCGATGAGGTGGAGGTCCTCGTCGTGGGCGGTGTCGTAGGCGGTGAGCGGATGCCCGTCCGGCCCGAGGATCCGGAAGGACACGGGGGTGGCCGTCCCGGCCGGCAGCTGGCCGGCCACGTCGAGGGTGTAGCCGTCCTGGGAGATCTGCAGGCCACCGGGCAAGTGGGTGCCCGCGGCGGATCCCCGCTGTGCGCTGGTGTCCATCGGGGACTCCGGGTGCGACTGGGTGTGGGAAGCAGTGTCCCGGGTGGCCGGGCCGACGGGGCCGACTGCGGAACCGATGGCAGCGGCCGCCCCGAAGACGGCGACCAGCCCGAGCGTGTAGGCGCCGAGCCTGGCGGGGGTGTTCATCGAGGTCTCCTCCTGCGGACGACCCGGAACGGGCGGATCGGGTGGGGACGGACCGGTTGCGGACGGTCCAGGGTGCGGGTCAGGACCGGACGAGGCGCGGGCGATCGCCTCGCACTCAGGCGGGCACGACCTCGTAGCCGGCCTCGTGGACCGCAGCGACGACCGCGTCGGCGGGCACCGGCGGGTCGGCCTCGACGGTCACCCGGCCGGCGGCCACGTCGACCCGCACACCGGTGACACCCGGGATCTTCGAGACCTCCTCGGTCACCGCGCCGGCGCAGTGGCCGCAGGTCATGCCGTGAACGGCGTGGTGGGTGGTGCTCACGGGCGCTCTCCTCTCCGAACGGGGGAGGTACCCCCTGGTGGTATGCGGTACAAGGTTTACCCCCAGGGGGTACTTCCCGCAAGAGGCTGTGTCCCCCGTCGCACTGTGCGCCGCTTCCCGCCACCTGGTGCTCACCGCCGGCGGCGGCGGCCCGCCCCGCCGCGGGGTGAGATGGTCCTCGGCGGCCGGCCGGCCGCCCCGTGCCCCCAACTGGCCGGGTCCGGCTGCGCCGGGCCCTGGGCCCGGCGCAGCGTCCGGCGGGCTCGTAGCCTCGACGGGGTGGGGACGGCGGCGCGGGGCTGGGCGGCGGTGCTGCTGCTCGCTGCGGTCTTCCTCGGCCACGGGCTGCAGTGCGGGTCGCCGGCCGGCGGCGCGGCGCACGGCGCCCATGATTCCGACACCCCAGCGGTGCTGGTCACGCTCCCTGCCACTGACGCTCACCTGACCCCGTCCGCGGCGGGCCACGGCTCCGAGGCGTCGGTGATGGCCCCACTGGTCGCCCATCACGACGCCGCCCCGACCACCACTGTGGGCAGCACACCAGGGCACTGGCACGGCCTGCCCGGTCACCTCTGGGCCATCTGCCTTGCGGTGCTCGCCGCTGGCTTGGCGGTCCTGCTCATCCTCGCCGCACGCCGGCTGCTGCGGCCGGCACCGTCGGCCCCGTTGCCGGCGTGGCTGCGCGGGCTGTCCTGGCCCGCCCCGCTGCGGCCGCCGGATCCGTTCTCCCTCTGCGTCCTACGGACGTAGGCCGACCGCCCGACCGTCCCGCTCCGGCACAGCTGCCGCGGCGGCGGTCCATGCACGCCTACATCCAGCAACGACCGCAGGAGATCCCACAGATGAACCGCACCACCGCACGCTCCACCGTCCTGACCGGCGCCCTGCTCGCCGGCGCCCTCGCCCTCGCCGGTTGCTCCGGCGACGGCGGCCACGAGGGCATGTCGGGCATGTCCGGCAGTTCCTCGGCAAGCGCGTCGGCCGGGGCCTCCGACGCCGCGGCGCAGTTCAACGACGCCGATGTCACCTTCGCGCAGGGCATGCTGCCCCACCACCAGCAGGCCGTGGAGATGTCGCAGCTGGCCGCCGACCGGGCCGCCGACCCCCGGGTCGAGGACCTCGCTGCCCGCATCGAAGCCGCCCAGGCCCCCGAGATCGAGACGCTGTCCGGGTGGCTGGAGGCCTGGGGCGCCGAGGCCACCGACTCCTCCGGCACCGGCCACGGGAGCATGGGCCACGGCGACATGGGCGGGATGATGACCGCCGAGGACATGGCGGCCCTGGCCGAGGCGTCCGGGGCCTCGTTCGACCGCCTGTTCCTGGAGCAGATGACCGCCCACCACCGCGGGGCGGTGCAGATGGCCGAGACCGAGATCGCCGAGGGCGAGAACCCCGACGCGATCGCGATGGCCCAGACCATCCGCGACACGCAGAACGACGAGATCGCCGAGATGGAGCAGCTGCTGACCGAGCTCGGCGGCTGAGCCGGACCCCGCGGCGGGTGGGCCCCGTGCCCGCCCGCCGCGGGGCGTCCACCGCCACCTCGCGCAGCCTCGGAGGCCCGACGTGCTCCTGCCCCGTTCCACTCCCCTGTCCAGCCGTCGGCTCGAGCGGTCGCCGTCGCCGGCGTCGCGACCGCTGCGCTGGCCGGCTGCTCGAGCGCCGAGCCGGCACCGACGGCCGACCCGTCGACGTCCGCCGCACCTGCACTGGAGCTCACCCACGTGCACGGCGCCGCCTACGACCCTGGCGACGGCACCCTGCTGCTGGCCACCCACCACGGCCTGCTCGAGGTCAGCGACGGCGCGCTGACCCAGGTGGGTCCGGTGCTCGACCTCATGGGCTTCACCGTCGCCGGCCCCGACCACTACCTCGCCTCGGGCCACCCCGGCCTGCACGTCGACCTGCCCCAGCCGGTCGGGCTCATCGAGACCACCGACGGCGGACGCACCTGGACGCCGGTGTCCCGGCAGGGGCAGTCGGACTTCCACGCCCTGACGGTCAGCGACGCCGGAGTCCTCGGCTACGACGGGTCGCTGGTCGCCAGCACCGACGGCCAGGCGTGGGAACGGCGGCAGATCCCGGCCGAACCGCACACGCTGGCCGCCAGCCCGGACGGCGGCCAGGTACTGGCGACCACCGCGCAGGGACTCCTGCGCTCGGCCGACGGCGGCGCCTCCTGGACGCCCGCCGCCGGTGCACCGCTGCTGCAGGTGGTCACCTGGGCCGGCGACGGCCGCACGGTGGTCGGCGTCGACCCGGCCGGCACGCTGTGGACCAGCACCGACGCCGCCGACACCTGGCAGGAGGGGCCACGACTGGGGTCTCCGCCGCATGCCGTGGCCGCGGCCGACGACGGGCCGCGGATCGCCGTGGTCACCGCCGAGGGCGTCCTCGAGTCGGCCGACGGCGGGCGCACGTTCACCGACGTGCTGAGCGACTGATCCGCCCGGCGTCGCGCCCCCGCCTCACCGGGTGGCGCGCCGGAGTCCCGGCGCCACCGGTCAGCGCAGGGGGCTCGCGCGGTCAGCCCGGCGGGCGCAAGCCGGCCAGGGTGACCCCCACCAGGCGCTCCCGCGCGGGAGCATCGCGCTGGCCGGCCGCGGCGGACAACGCGGCCAGGGCGTAGCCGGCCAGCTCGCCGACCGGCACGTCAGCGCGCACGCAGCCGGCGCGGACGCCCGCGGCCAGCAGGCCGGCGAGGAACTCCCCCAGCTGCGCATGCGCCCGGCCGACGTGCTCGCCGCCGTGCAGCGACACCGCCATCAGTGAGCCGTCGTGCTGGCCGATCGAGGAGGCGTAGGCGCGCAACACGGCCTCCAGGCGGGCCCAGGCACCGCCGCCCGCCCCGTCGGCGGCCGTCACCACCTGCTCGAGGTGGCGGCCGACCTGCCGCTGGTGCCAGGCGCGCAGCACCGCGTCGAGGTCGGGGAAGTACTTGTACAGCGTTGCCCGGCCGATGCCGGCGCGCTCGGCCAGCTGCGACATCGCGATCCCGGCCAGGCCGCGCTCGGCGACGAGGGCAGCGGTGGCGTCCAGGACGGCGTCGCGGACGGCATGCCGGTGGTCGGCGATCGTCTCCGTCCACAGTCGCGGCACCGGTCCATCATACGAGCGAGACGGCGCGCCTATGGGTACATACAATTTGTCTCCATCGAGGGTCGGGTGACCACCCGGCCGCAGGCAGGAGGAGGACGTGACCGATCCGACCAGCGACCCGGCGTCGGGCCCCGGGCCTTCGAGCGGCACGCCGCGCTGGGTGAAGGTCCTCGGCGTGCTGCTGCTGGTGCTCGTCGTGCTGATCGCGGTGCTGCACGCCACGGGCAACAGCCCGGGCGGTCCGGGCGACCACCTCGGCCTGGCGGCCGGTGTCTCCGGGCACGACGAGCCGGCCGCGGTGCCGTGGTGAGAGGTGCGGTGATGCCGCCCGGCGTGCGGCGGTGGGCGCTGACCGCCCACGTCGTGACGTCGGTGGGCTGGTTGGGTGCGGTGGCGGCATTCCTCGCCCTGGCTGTCGCCGGGCTGGCCGGGCAGGATCCGGCAGCGGTCCGCGGTGCCTACGTCGGCGCACAGGTGGTCACCGAGGCAGTCATCGTGCCACTGTGCCTGGCCTCGCTGGTCAGCGGCGTGGCGCAGTCGCTGGGCACGCAGTGGGGCCTGCTGCGCCACTGGTGGGTGGCGATCAAGCTCGGGCTCACCGTCGCGGCCACCGCGCTGCTGCTCCTGCACACGCAGCCGATCGGGCACCTCGGCGAGCTCGCCTCCACCGGGGCGGCCTTCGGTGCGGAGACCGGCCGGATGCAGGTGCAGTTGCTCGTCGACGCCGCCGCCGCGCTCGTCGTGCTGGTCGGCGCCACCGCGCTCGCGGTCGTCAAGCCCCGCGGTCTCACAACCCTCGGTCGCCGCCCGGCCTAACTGCCACCGGCGCCGCCACGACGACGGGAGCTCGCCACCTGGTACTCGCTCGACCCGCTCGTGCCCCCGAGAGTCAGGGCTGCCAGAGCTCGCAGCGCCGGCGCGGCACCCGTGCGTCCCACCGGTTGCTCCTCCGCCTCCACCGGGTGTCCGGACCATCCCACGGGCGACGACTGGGGAGGACGACGCCGGCGTCCCCGTGGCGGCCGGCGTCCTGCGGACCGCAGGCCGGCGCTCTACTTCAGGAGGCTGCGGGCGATCACCATGCGCTGCACCTGGTTGGTGCCCTCGTAGATCTGGGTGGTCCTCGATCCCAGCACCGCTTCCCTCCCCTGACCTACACGTTCGTTGGTCGCCGTCTCACAGCCGTCACGTACGGGGTGCCACTCGGCGCCCGCCGGGACCGCTGCGTGCCGGGCGACTGCGCATCGGATGGCTGCCCCGCACGGGTCCGGTCATGGCCAACACCATCAACGGGATCCCCGCCGACGAACCGGCCTGGAACACCCAGCAGGCCGCCCGCTACCTCAACGTCAGCGAGCGGCACATCCGCAACCTCCGGAAGAAGGACGCCTCCTTCCCCACCCCCCGCCTGGTCGGCCGCAAGCCGCGCTGGCCGGCCGACGCCGTGCCGCGCTGGGTCGCCGACGGCGGCTCCGCCCCGGCGGGGCGCAAGGGAGGCAACCGTGTCCGCTAGCAAGAAGATCACCCTTCGCCGCGACGGCGACCCGGTCCGGATCTACCCCGACGGCCGCCTCGCCTACTGGACCGGCGGAAAGCCCGGCCAGGGCACCCGTGAGTGGGAGCGGCACGGCACCCGGGAGAACGCCGAGGCCCGTGCGGCAGAGCTGCGCGACCAGTTCGCCCGCGGCCCAGTGCTGATCGGGCCCAAGAGCGGGAGGACGCTCAAGGGGCTGGTGCAGGACATGATCGACACCATGCGGGCGGAGAAGCGCCCGGACGGCACGATCGCGGCCTACAAGTCCGACTGGAACACGCACATCGCCGACCAGATCGGCTCGGTGCGCTGCCGGGAGGGTCGGCGCCGTCGGAGCAAGGGCGGCCGGAAGGAGTAGCGGAAGCCGCCCCCGGCTGGGGCTCGCGGCTGACCAGTCGGTGTCCGGCGTCGACGCCGGTGCGAGGTGCGTTCGGCAGGCCGGGGAAACCTGCAAACCCCGCCTGCTTGGCTCAGCTCACACGACGGACGTACCGAACCCGCTGGCGCCCAGCCACGCTCGCAGCCAGATCATCAGCGCGTCCCACCACCCGGTGACGAGCAGGATCCCCAGCAGGATGAGCAGCGCGCCCCCGGCCCGCATGACGGTCGGGGCGTGGCGGCGGGCGAGGGCGGAGAAGGTCAGGGTACGGCGGGCGCCGAGGGCGACCAAGACGAAGGGGATGCCCAGGCCCAGGCAGTAGGCGGCGGCGAGGACGGCGCCGCGGCCGGCTGAGGCCTGGGTGTAGGCCAGCGTGTTGACCGCGGCCAGGGTCGGGCCGAGGCAGGGGGTCCACCCGAGGCCGAACACGACGCCGAGCAGCGGAGCGCCGGCCAGCCCGGCCGGGGGCCGGCGGTGGATGCGGCGTTCACGCATCAGCCACGGCATGGCGCCGAGGAAGGACAGCCCCATGCCGATGACCACGACGCCCGCGACCCGGGTGAGCACCGGGGACCACTCCAGCAGCAGCCGGCCGAGCCCGCCGAAGAGAGCGCCGAAGGAGACGAAGACGGCGCTGAAGCCGGCGATGAACAGCAGCGATCCGGCCAGCACCCGGCCGCGGCCGGCAGCGGGCGGTGAGGTCGCGGCCGTGGACCCCGGGGTCACCTCCGCGCAGGAGCTGGTCGATGGCGCGGGAGGACCGTCGGCCGCCGCCACCCGGGGCCGGCCGGCGGTGGCCCCCGACCCGGCGAGGCCGGCGACGTAGCTGACGTAGCCGGGGATCAGCGGCAGGCAGCAGGGCGAGGCGAAGCTGATCAGCCCGACCAGCGCGGCCACGGCGACGGCCAGCAGCAGCGAGCCGTCGGTGACGATGCCGGCGAAGGTGGCCCCGAGGTCGCTCACGCCCGGTCCTCGGCCAGCAGGAGCTCGACGGCGGTGCGCAGGTCCGCACCGCGGACCTGGCCGGTGTAGACGGCGGCCACCCACCCGTCGCGGTCGAGCAGGATCGTGGAGGGCACGACGTTGGCCGGGAAGCCGCGGAAGGCCAACGGGACCTCACCGCGCGGGTCGAAGACCGACGGGTAGGCCACCCCGAGCTCCTCGATGAAGGCGGTCGCCAGCTGCCGCTGGTCCTTGACGTCGATGCCGAGGAACTGCACGCCGCGGTCGGCGACCTCGGCGTGCACGGCCTGGAACTCCGGGGTCTCCACCCGGCAGGGCACGCACCACGACCCCCAGAAGTTGATGACGGCGATGTCTCCGGCCAGGGAGGAGGAGTCGAACGGGCTGCCGTCGAGCAGCTCACCGGAGAAGGCCGGCGCCGGTGCCCGCCGGTCCTCGGCGATCACCGTCGCCGTCGGCGTGGGGCCGGTGAACTCATACTCCCGGGGAGGCCCGGCGGCGCCGTCCCGGCCGGTGGAGCAGCCGGCGAGCGCGCCGGCGGCCGCTCCGGCGGCCAGCAGCAGGGCTCGGCGGCTGAACGGCCGGCTCATCGACGTCCCCGCGGTGGGACCGCCGTGGCCGGGCCCGAACGCCTGCGGCGGCAGGCTGTGCGACAGAGCTGCTCCCTCACCACGCCCCTACTATGACAGGTAGGAGCACTGGTCTACTATCGGGCATAGTGGCGCCGCCGGGGCGCCCCGTACCCGTGGAGGGCCGATGTCGGACCTGCTCTACCTGCCGGTGCTGCTGGCCTGCCCGGTCGGCATGGGAGCGATGATGTGGATGATGAGCCGCGGCCACGGATCGCGGCCGCAGGCGGCCGAGGACAAGCAGGCCGAGCTCGCCGGCCTGCGGGCCGAGATCGACCAGCTGCGCGCCGAGCGCTCCGGCGCCGGCGGCGCCCCGAGGCCGGTCGAGCCGAGCCGGTGAGCGGATGGCTGCTACCGGCCCTGGTCCTGACCGTGGCCCTGACCGCCACCTATCTGTGCTGCCTGCGGCCTCTGCGCAGCGGTGCCTGCCACGGCCGCCCGGCCGGAACCTCGGCGGCCGCAGAGGACCTGGACCGGCGGCTGCGCCAGGCCCGCGCTGAGCGGGACCGGCTGCGGGCTCAGTAGCCGAGCCCGCCGCCGGGGCGCCGGGAGTTCCGCCACCTGGGGTGAGAGCCCGACCGGGCGTGGACGATCGTGGTGGCCACCACGATCGCCGGATTCGTCGGCGGCAAGCTGTACTTCCTGGCCGAGCACGCGGCAACCTCTGCTGATCGGGTTGACCCAGTCGCAGCTGTGGTCGGCCCTGCTCATCGTGGTCGGCGCGGCCCTGCTGGTGATCGCCTCACTGCGAGGCCCCCGTTCGGCTCCGGCGACCGGATAACCCCTGCGGCGGCGCGGGCAGGGCGGGCTCGTCCACTACCTGCGGTAGTACTGTGGCCGGAAGTCCTGCCGCGGTCGGCGGATTGTCCGTGTGACACGGCGCGGCAACTCGGGCGCGCGCTGGCGCGGCGGAACGGATGTGGAGGTGGCGGTGCGGCCCTTCGGCGAGCTGGAAGCCGCGGTCATGGAGGTGCTGTGGCGGCGCGAGGGCCCGGCGACGGTCCGCGAGGTCCTCGAGGAGCTGAACACCACCCGCTCGCTGGCCTACACCACGGTGATGACGGTCTGCTCGAACCTGGTGGGCAAGGGTGCGCTCCAGCGGGAGATGGCGGGGCGGGGCTGGCGGTACAGCCCCACCCGCACCCGGGCCGAGCACTCGGCGGCACTGCTGCGCGACGTGCTCGGCGCGGCCGGGGACCGCGACGAGGTGCTCATGCACTTCGTCGCCGACCTCGATCCCGACGCCGTCGCGAGTCTGCACAGCGCGGTCGAGGCCGCCCGGCGGGCGAAGAACGCATGAGCACCGCGATCGGGCTGCTGGCCTTCGCCGCGGTCCTGGCGGTGCTGGCGCCCCGGGTCATCGGCGCCGGCTGGTCGGGCCGGTCTCCGCGGCTGGCGCTCACCGCGTGGCTGGCCGCCTCGGCCGGGCTCCTGGTCTCCGTGGTGCTCGCCGGGCTGACGCTGCTGGTCCCCGCGACAGCGGTCAGCGAGGGCCTGGCCGCGATCCTGGACGCCTGCGCGGCGACGATCGCCGGCGTCTACCGCTCACCCGGGCAGCTGGCCGCCGTAATCACCGGCGTCGCCCTCAGCGCGGGCACGCTGCTGCGCCTGGGCTGGGTGGCAGCCCTCAGCGGGCTGCACACCCGGCGGGAACGCCACCGGATGCGCGCGGCGATCCTGGCCGGCACCCGCCCCGAGCCGTCCCTGGGCGCGGCGATCCTCGACTCCGACCGGCCGGCTGCGTTCTGCCTGCCCGGGCGTCGCCGCAGCGTCGTGGTGACCACCGCCGCCCTCGCGGCCCTCTCCGGAGAGGAGCTCGCCGCCGTACTGGCCCACGAGCGAGCCCACCTGCGCGGCCGCCACCACATGGCCGTGGGCGCCACTCGCATCCTCGACCGGGCCTTCCCCGGTGTGCCGCTGTTCTCCCGGGGCCGAGCGGAGATCGAGCGGCTGATCGAGCTGCTGGCCGACGACGCCGCCGCGCGGCGGGTGGACCGGGTCGAGGTCGCCTCCGCGCTGGTCACCCTCGCCGGCATGCGCGCCCCGGCCGCCGCGCTGCCGGCCGCCCAGGGCGCCGGCGCGGTCCGGGTGACCCGGCTGCTGCGACCGGCCGACCCCGTCGGCCCGCTGTCCCGCATGGCCGGGGCGGCCGCCGCGGTCACGGTGGTGGCCGGGCCGGTGGCGCTGGCCGCGTGGCCGCTGGCCTCGGCGATGGCCAGCGGCCTGTGCCTGCTGCCAGGGGCCGACTGGACCTGACCCGCCTCCGCCCAACGGGCTACTATGGGCGGTAGTAAGTACTGTCCGGCCCTGGGGAACTGATGCTGCCGTCCGTCCTGCCCACCGACTCGACCCGTTCGACCCGTCCTTCCTCCGGTCTGCGGGGCCGTGGTCCCCGGCGGCGTGGAGCCCTCGGGGCAGCCGTGGCCGGCGCGCTGGTCCTCGCCGGCTGCGGCGCCGATGACGAGGCTGCCGCCGGTGAGACGGGCAGCCACGAGGACGGTGCCGCCCACGCCTCCGGCGAGGAGGTCACCCTGGAGCACGTGCACGGCCTGGGCGTCGACCCGGCCGACGACACCCTCTACGCCGGCACCCACTACGGGTTGGTACGCATCTCCGGCGACGGCGAGCTGACCCGCACCGCCGACCGGGTACAGGACTTCATGGGCTTCACCGTCGTCGGCCCCCAGCACTACCTGGCCAGCGGCCATCCCGGCGCCGGGCAGGACGGCCCGGCCAACCTCGGCCTGATCGAGACCACCGACGGCGGTCAGACATGGAGGACGCTCTCGCTGGCCGGCGAGGCCGACTTCCACGCCCTGGACGCCGCCGACGGGATGGTCTACGGCTACAGCGGTGGGCGGTTGTTGGTCAGCGAGGACGGCGAGGAATGGGCCGACCGGGGCGGGATGCGGATCGCCGACCTGGCCGTGGACCCGGCTGACCCGCAGCGGGTGCTGGCCACCACCGAGTGCGGCCTGATGGTCAGCGAGGACGCCGGGGTGAGCTTCACCGCGGTCCCGGAGGCACCGCTGCTGGTGCTGGTCGACATCGCCGCCGACGGGGGGCAGGCCGCCGGCGTCGTCCCCGGCGGCACCGTCCACACCAGCACCGACGGCGGCCGGACCTGGGCCGAGCGCGGGAACGTCGGCGGCGCGCCGGAGGCGCTGACCGTCGATGGGAACGAGGTCCACGTCGCCGTGGACGGCGCGGTCCTGGCCTCGACCGACGGCGGGGCGACCTTCACCGAGCTCTACCGCGGGCAGTGATGCCCGCGCGGCTGGCCGGCGGGGTCCTCGTGGCGGCCCTGCTGGCCGGCTGCGCCACCGGGCAGCCGAGCGCCCCGACCCGGGAGCCGGCGACCGGGGAGGCGGGCCTGGTCGCGCCGACCTGCGAGCAGCTGCCCGAGCAGCCCACGGTGGTGGGCGCGGACGGCCTGCCGACACTCACCCTGCCCTGCCTGGGCCCGGGCCCCGACGTGCCCCTGGACCGGCTCACCGGCCGGCCGGCGCTGGTCAACCTGTGGGCCACCTGGTGCGGCCCCTGCCGGGAGGAGATACCCCTGCTGCACGACGCCCACGTCCGCCACAGCGAGCAGATCCGCTTCCTCGGCGTCGACGTGCAGGACGATCCCGAAGCCGCCCGCTGGTTCCTGGCCGAGCTGGGCATCGGCTATCCGCACGCGGTCGACGCCGACGGGGAGCTGCTGCGCGAGCTCGGGGCCCGCGGGCTACCGGTCACCCTCGCCGTGGACGCCGACGGCCGCATCGTGGACCGGGTCATGGGACAGCTGACCTCCGAGGAGCTGCAGCGGCTGATCGACACGCTGCTGCCGTCGGACGCGCCCGGCGGATCCTGAGAGCCCACCGGCCCGGCGCTTCAGCGGCGTCGGGGCTGCCACGGCCAGACAGCGGGGGCTGCACGGCTAGGGCGTGTCTGGCGGATCTTGGTTGGCGGGGGTCCGCAGCCAGATCTTGATCGAGGCGACGTCGATGGTGCCCCGGAAGACGAACTCGCGCTTGTC
>NZ_NVPT01000153.1 GCF_002802985.1 Geodermatophilus chilensis
TTTGTTTTTTTAAAGGTCGGGTCCCTGCCTGAGTCACAAGGGAATGGGTCGGCGGAGTCGTCGTATGTGGGTGAGAGACAGGTCGCGGACCGGGCGCGGGGTGGCGGGTCGAAACCGCCGACGCCGTCCCGGGGCCGGGCGAAGGCCTCGTCGGGCGCCGTCGGCTCGGGGCGGCCGTTCCCGGCGGACGCGCGGAGGGCGTCCGGGCTCTGCGGGTCCAGCGGGTCCTCCCCCGACGGGGTGCCGGCGCGGCTGGTCAGGGCGTCCCGCCCGGAGTCGCGGCGGGCGTGACGCCGCCGGTACCGGCGTTCGTGGCGCGGACCACCGGCGGGACGATCTCGGTGCGCTCCTCGAACGAGCCGCGGGCCACCGAGTCCGGGGACGGGCGATCGCGGTCGGAGCTGCCGGCCGGAAGGTTCAGCGCCAGGGCGGTCACCCCGACGCCGAGGACGCCGAGCGCGCCGACGAAGCCGCGGCGCAGCCAGCGCGCGTGCCCCGGCCGGTCGCCGGCGGCCGGGTCCGGGGCCAGTGGCACCGACCACGAGCCGGTGGTGCCGCTGACGGTGAGCTGGCCGGGGCCGGCGCTCATCGCGCCGAGCCCGCCGCCGGTGCCGGGCACGTCGGCGGTGAAGGGGATGGCGCGCAGCCGGGACAGCAGGTCACCGGGGACGGCGACGTCCGCCGAGGCGTGCAGCGCCTCCTTGGCCTCCCGCTGTGCCTGCACCGCCATGCGGCACTGGGCGCAGCCGGTCAGGTGGCGGGCCGCCCGGGCGGCCGGACCGCCACCGAGCTCGCCGTCGACCAGGGCGGCGATGGCCTCCTGGGCCAGGTGGCTCTCCGGGATGTTCACCCCGCGCTCCCCTCCGCGACGGTGCCCTGGCTCACGGGCCGGCGCGGCGCCAGGTGCGCGAGCGCCTCGCGCAGCTGGACGCGGCCGCGGTGGATGCGGCTGCGCACCGTGCCGAGCTTGATGCCCAGGGTCGCCGCGATCTCCTCGTAGGTCAGCCCCTCGATGTCGCAGAGGACGACGGCGACGCGGAACTCCGGGGAGAGCGCGTCGAGCGCGGCCTGCACCTGCGGGTCGAGGTGGGTGTCGGAGTAGACCTGCTCCGGGCTGGGCGCCGTCCCGGGCAGTCGCTCGGTGTCCTCGGGCAGGGCGTCGAACCGGATCCGCTGCCGGCGCCGCACCATGTCGAGGAACAGGTTGGTGGTGATGCGGTGCAGCCAGCCCTCGAAGGTGCCCGGCGAGAAGTCGGCCAGCGAGCGGAAGACCCGGACGAAGGTCTCCTGGGTCAGGTCCTCGGCGTCCTGCGGGTTGCCCGAGAGCCGGTAGGCCAGCCGGTACACGCGCGCGGAGTGGTCGCGCACGACCTGCTCCCACGTGGGTGCGACCCACGCCTCGGTCACGGCGGGGGCGGGGTCGGGGGCGTCGGGCACGGTCCCAGGATCGCAGACCGGAGCCGTCGTCGACCCCCCGACGTCAGCGGGTCGGGCGGGGGCGGCTCTCTCGGGGCGCACGTCGGTTCCAACGGGCCGGGCTCGGGCCGGTGTTCCCGTTCACAGGGAGCTCACAGCTGCGTCGGCAGCCGGGCCCGGACGGCGCGGCCACTACCCTCGGCCGGTGATGAGCGCCTCGAGGACGACGGGCGAGCGAGCAGCGCAGCGAGGTGCCCGGAGCCGAGCGCGAGTGAGCGAGGAGCGCCACGAGCCCGGGGGCGGGCGGTGAGCACCGAGGCACCCGGGCGGGACGGCGCTGCGTACGCCGACCGCTTCGCCGCTGAGACGCCCGCGCTGGTGTCGGCCCGGTCCCGCGCCGCGGGGCTGACCGGCGCGCCGCCCGTGACGCCGGCGGAGGGCGCCACCCTCGCCGTCCTCGCCGCCGGGTCCGCGGCCCGCACGGTGGTGTCGATCGGCAGCGGCGGCGGCGTGGCCGGGCTGTGGCTGCTCGAGGGCATGCGCCCCGACGGCGTGCTCACCGTCCTCGACAGCGACGCCGAGGCGCTGCGGGCCACCCGCCGGGCGTTCGCCGAGGCCGGCCACCCGCCCGGCCGCACCCGGATGATCTTCGGCACGACCGGGGAGGTCCTCCCCCGTCTCTCGCCGGGCGCCTACGACATGGTCGTCTGCGCCGGGGCGCCCACCCAGTACGCCGCGCACCTGGGCGCGCTCGTCGAGCTGGTGCGGGTCGGCGGGACGGTGGTGTGCCACGGGCTCCTGGACGGCGACCGGATCGCCGACCCCCGCGCTCGCGACGACCAGACGGCGGCCTGGCGGGACGTCGCCCGTGCCGTCCGCGAGCACGAGGACCTGACCTCCGCCGTCCTACCGATCGGGGCGGGCCTGCTCGTCGCCACCCGGCGCCAGTAGCCCGAAGGGGTACTCCGCGACCGGCGCCCACGGCCCGCCGAGGTAGCGCCACAGACCCAGGCCGCGCGCACCGACCCGGTGCGGCACGAACCCGGCGGCCAGCCGGTCCCGCAGCGCGCGGGCGACCGCCGGCTCCACCTTGTTCTGCACCGTCACGTGCGGCGCGTGCCGCTGTCTGTCCTGCGGGGTGAGCCACGGCTCCCAGCCGGCCGCGGGCCCGCCGCGCAGCGCGGTGAGCTCCGGCGCCTCGAGCGTGTAGGCCACACCCCGGCCGAGCAGCCGCAGACCGGTGACCGCGACGTCGAAGCCCGGCCGGCGCGCCGCGTCGGCGAGGTCGGCCGCGACGGCGTCGGCCCGGTCGCCGGGCAGCGCGTGGAACAGCGTGACGTGCGCGGAGAGGTGGTTGCGCTCGGCCGGGAAGTGCGCCGCGCGCAGCCGGTCGAACCGCTCCTGCGCCTCGGGGTCCAGGAGCAGCGTCACGATCAGGGGCTCGGCGACGGGCGCGAGCGCCTCCGCCCTAGCGATGGGCGCGGGCGCCCTTGCCGAGGACGGTCACGCCACCGTCGCTGACGTGGTAGCGCTCGCGGTCGGCGGCGAGGTCGACGCCGATGCGCGTCCAGTCCGGGACGACGACGTTCTTGTCGAGGATGGCCCGCCGGACGTAGGCGCCCTCGCCGACGTACACGCCGTCCATGAGCACGCTGTCCTCGACCCGCGCGCCCCGCTCGACGCGCACCCCGGGCGAGACCACCGAGCTGTGCACCGAGCCGCCGCCGATGATCGAGCCGGCGCTGACCATCGACTCCTCGGCCCGCCCGCCGAGCACGAACTTCGCCGGCGGCTGCTGCGGCGGCAGGGTGAGGATCGGCCAGCGGTCGTTGTAGAGGTTGAAGACCGGAGTGACCGACACCAGGTCCATGTGCGCGTCGAAGTAGGAGTCGATCGTCCCCACGTCGCGCCAGTACCCGTGGTCGCGCTCGGTGGCGCCGGGGACGATGTTGGTGGAGAAGTCGTAGACCCACGCGTCGCCGGCGTCGGCCAGCATCGGCATGATCGAGCCGCCCATGTCGTGCACCGAGTGCTCGTCCTCGGCGTCCTTGCGCAGCGCCTCGAGCAGGGCGTCGGTGGTGAACACGTAGTTGCCCATGGAGGCGAAGCTCTCCTCGGGCGAGTCGGGCAGCCCCGGCGGGTCGGCCGGCTTCTCCAGGAAGCCGCGCACCCGGCCCTCCCCGTCGGCGTCGATGACGCCGAAGCCGGTGGCCTCCTGCCGCGACACCCGCAGCCCCGCGATGGTGACGCCGGCACCCGTGCGCAGGTGCTGGTCGATCATCTGCGCGGGGTCCATCCGGTACACGTGGTCGGCACCGAAGACGACGACGATGTCCGGCCGCGCGTCGTAGATCAGGTTGAGGCTCTGGAAGATCGCGTCGGCGCTGCCGGTGTACCAGCGGGGGCCGAGCCGCTGCTGCGCGGGCACCGGGGTGATGTAGTTCCCCAGCATCTGGGAGAGCCGCCAGGTCGTGGTGATGTGCCGGTCGAGGCTGTGGCTCTTGTACTGGGTGAGCACCGCGATCTGCCGGATGTCGGCGTTCACCAGGTTGGACAGGACGAAGTCGATCAACCGGTAGTTGCCGCCGAAGGGCACCGCCGGCTTGGCCCGGTCCTGCGTCAGGGGGGTCAACCGCTTGCCCTCTCCGCCGGCCAGGACGATGCCGAGAACCCGAGGACCGCCACGCATGCACCGCAACGTATCCGCTGATCGCCACGGGCGCTCCACCGCGGTGCGCGCCTTGCACCCCTAGGGTGACCTGCGTGCGGATCGGCATGGTGACCCGGGAGTGGCCGCCGGACGTCTACGGCGGCGCAGGCGTGCACGTGGAGCACCTCGCGGCGGCGCTGCGCGCGCTGCCCGACGGGCTCGACCTCGACGTGCACTGCTTCGGGGCACCACGGCCGGACGCGAACGGCCACGAGGTGCCGGCCGGGCTGCAGGGCGCCAACGGCGCGCTGCAGGCGCTGGGGGTGGACGTCGAGATCGCCGGTGCGCTGGCCGGCGTCGACCTGGTGCACAGCCACACCTGGTACGCCAACGGCGCGGGGCTGTTCGCCTCGCTCGTGCACGGCACCCCGCACGTGGTGACGGCGCACTCGCTGGAGCCGCGCCGGCCGTGGAAGGCCGACCAGCTCGGCGGCGGCTACCGGCTCTCCTCCTGGGTGGAGCGCACCGCCTACCTGGCCGCGGACGGCGTCATCGCGGTCAGCCACGGCATGCGCGACGACGTGCTCGACGCCTACCCCGACCTCGACCCGGCCCGCGTGCACGTCGTCGGCAACGGCGTGGACGCCGAGGCCTACCGGCCGGTGCACGACCCCGACGTCGTCCGCTCGCTCGGCGTGGACCCCGACCGGCCCTACGCGCTGTTCGTCGGCCGGATCACCCGCCAGAAGGGCGTCGTCCACCTGCTGCGGGCGGCCGAACAGCTGCCCGCCGACGCCGGGCTGGTGCTGTGCGCCGGCGCCGCCGACACCCCGGCCGAGCGGCAGCAGGTCGCCGACGCGGTGGCCGAGCTGCAGTCCCGGCGGGACGGCGTGGCGTGGATCGAGGCGATGCTGCCGCGCGAGCAGCTGGTGCCGCTGATCACCGGCGCGACGGTGTTCGTCGTCCCCTCGGTGTACGAGCCGCTCGGCATCGTGAACCTGGAGGCCGCGGCGTGCGGCACCGCGGTGGTGGCCAGCGCCGTCGGGGGCATCCCCGAGGTGGTGGCCGACGGGGTGACCGGCCTGCTGGTCCCCCACGACCCCGACGACGTCGCCGCCTTCGAGGCGGGCCTCGCCGCGCGCGTGACCGAGCTGCTGCACGACCCGGAGCGGGCCGCCCGCATGGGCGCCGCGGGCCGCGAGCGGGTGCTGGCCGAGTTCGGCTGGCCCGCGATCGCCGAGCAGACCGTGGACGTCTACCGCGCGGTGCTCGCGGCCCGGGGCTGAGGACGGACCACCCTTCACCCCACGCTCGGCGCGGGCCCCCGGACGGTGGCCGTCCGGTACCCCACCGGGCGCCCAGCGACGACCGGGGTGATCGGGCGCCGGCACCCCACCCGGGCGGCGTCGGGAACGGGAGGACTCGTGTCGCAGGCCGTCGCGCCCGTCGTCCAGGTCGGGCTGGTGGCCGCTCCCGGGGCCCCGGCCGAGCTGGCCGGCTGGCTGGCCGGGCAGCTCGGCAGCGAGCTCGCCGCGGCGCACCCGCAGGTGCGCTGGGAGGTGCGGGCCGTCGAGGACGGGCTGGTGCAGCCCCCGGCGGACGACGACGAGATCGTCGCGGCCACCCGCCGGCGGCTGCTCGCCGAGGACTGGGACCTCGCCCTGGCGCTCACCGACGTCCCGCTGGAGGTCGACCGGCGGCCGGTGGTCGGCTCGGCCAGCCCGGTGCACGGCGTCGCGCTGCTGTCGCTGCCGGCGCTGGGCGCCGTCGGGCTGCGCAAGCGGGCGCTGCAGACCGCGCTCGGGCTGGTGCGCACCCTGCTGGGCACCGGCGAGGACGGCGACGCCGACGACCGCGCCGCGATGGGACGACGGCTGCGCGAGTTGGCCACCGACCCGGCCGACGGCACCGCCGGGGTGGCCTTCACCGCCCGCGTGCTGTCGGGCAACCTGCGGCTGCTGCTCGGCATGGTGCGGGCCAACCGGCCGTGGCGGCTGGCGGTACGGCTGTCCCGGGCGCTCACCGCGGCGATCGCGGCCGGCGTCTTCGCGCTCATCACACCCGACATCTGGGCGCTGGCGGACAACTCCGGCTGGCCGCGGCTGACGGTCATCGCCCTCGGCTCGGTGGTCGCCGTCGTCGTCACCCTCGTCGTCGGGGCGGAGCTGTGGGAACGACCGCGCTCGCGCCGGGTGCGCAAACAGGTGCTGCTGTTCAACGTGGCGACCACCGCCACCGTGGTGATCGGCGTCCTCACGCTCTACACCGTGCTCTTCACCCTCGCGTTCGCCGGCGCACTGCTGCTGGTGGTGGGGTCGCTGTTCGCCGACGGACTGGGCCACCCCGTCCACCTCTCGGACTACCTGGAGCTGGCCTGGCTCACCTGCTCGCTGGCGACGGTGGGCGGCGCGCTGGGTGCCGGGCTGGAGTCCGACGACGCGGTGCGCGAGGCCGCCTACACCTACCGGTCCGAGCAGCCAGCGCACTGATCCGGAGCGAGATCTTCCCGAACCCCCCGTTGTCGGCATGCCGGATGATCGGTGCGTGTCGATCGCCACGCGCTTCCGTGCCGCGCTGGACGGGCTGAGCGAGCCCGCCGGCCCCGAGCTGCTCCCCGTGCGGCTGTCCGGGGCCTGCGCCCGGACGCTCCGGGTGGACGGCGCGGGGCTCAGCGTGGGCGCAGCCGGGGAACGGCGGGTCCCCCTGGGGGCGAGCTCGGAGACCGCCGCCCTCGCCGAGCGGCTGCAGTTCACCGCCGGCGACGGCCCCTGCGAGGCCGCCCAGCGACACCGGGAGCCGGTGTTCGCGGCCTCCGCCGACCTGCAGCGCCGCTGGCCGGCCTTCGCCCGACTGCTGGCCCGGCACACGCCCTACCGGGCGGTGGTCGCCCTGCCGATCGGCGAGACGCTGGCCGGCCCCGGCGCCATGGACCTGTTCTTCACCGACGAGACCGCCGTCCCCGACCTCGACGTGTTCGAGGCCATGGCCGTGGGCGACCTGGTCAGCGCGGCGCTCGGGGACGCCGCCGTCTGGGCGCCGTGGTCGCCGGAGGGTGGCCCGGCGTGGCTGCACGGTCCGGCGGCCAGGGCTCGCGGACAGGTGTGGACGGCGCTGGGCCGAGTTGCCCTGGCCCGGGAGCTGAGCGCACCGGCGGCACTGGACGTGCTGCGCTCCGCGGCCGGGGCCGCCGGCCGCACGGTCGACGACCTCGCCGGCGACGTCCTGGCCGGCCGGCTCGACCCCGCGGACCTCGGTCGGCCCAACGGCCACCTGCCGGCGTCCTCCCACTGACCGGCGGGTCTCACGCTGGGTCACCGCCCGGTTCCACGCGGCCCCCTCGGTTGGGGGTCCGACACCCCCGGGGTCGGGCTGTCCCCGTCCCGGACCGGTCGGCAGACTGGCCCGGTGCCGCGGGGGCGGCAGCGCGGCCGTGGGGAACACGACCGCGGCGGCGCGGACGGGGAGGAGGCGACGACGTGATCACCGTCCTGCTCGCGGACGACCACGCGTTCGTCCGCGACTCCCTGGTCGAGCTGCTGCACACCAGCGGTGACCTCACCGTGGTCGCCGAGTGCGAGGACGGCGGGCAGGTCCTCGACGCCGCTCGGCGCACCCGGCCCGACGTCGTCCTCCTGGACCTGGCCATGCCGCGGGTCACCGGCCTGCAGGCGGCCCGCGAGCTGCTCGACGAGCGCCCGGAGTCGCGGGTCGTCGTCCTCACCGGTTCGCTCACCCCGGCCCTGGTGCGGGAGGCCCGCGAGATCGGCGTCGTGGGCTACCTGCTCAAGGGCGAGGACCCCGGCGCACTGCCCGGCCACGTGCGCGCGGTGGCCGCCGGCGGCACCGCCTGGAGCCCGGCCGCGACCTCCGCGACCGCCGGTGACGGCGCGGGCTCCCGCTGAGGTTCACCCGTGAGGGGGAAGGGAGCAGTACGGAACCGCACCGAACCCCTCACGGAGGGTGATGGATCGCTCCGGAGTGCTCGGGGCCACCCGGGACCTTGGTCCTGAAGGGGGGTAAAGCCCCTGGTCAGGCGCGCGGATGTCCGGTCCGATGATCCCGCTCTCCCGCAGTGGCGGGCCGGGCACGGGATGACGACGGGGGTTCCCATGACGCTTGCCCAGCTGGAGCGGCCGACCGAACTGGCACGGGTCCTGGTGGTCGACGACCACCGCACCTTCGCCGAACTCCTCTCCGGGGCGCTGACCTCCGCGGGGATGGACGCGATCGGCACCGCCCACTCGGCGGCGCAGGCCGTGGCGATGGCCCAGGAGCTGCAGCCCGACATCGTCGTCATGGACATCGAGATGCCCCGCCAGGACGGGCTGGCGGCCACCCGCCGCATCCGCGAGGTCGCGCCGGACGCCGACGTCGCCGTGGTCACCGCCCACCGCGACCCCGACTGGGTCGTCCGGGCCGCACAGGCCGGCGCCTCGGCGTTCATCCCGAAGGACGGCTCGCTGGCCGAGATGATCGACGTCCTCTCCCGGGTGCAGCCCGGGCAGATGCTCGTCGCGCCCTCGACCTTCGCCGGGGGCGCGCCGCGGGCCTCGGCAGCCGGCAGCCGGGGCGCGGTGCCCCAGCTGACCCGGCGCGAGCAGGAGGTCCTCGACTGCCTCGGCCGCGGCATGCAGGTCAAGGCCATCGCCCGGGTCCTCGGCATCACGCTGGAGACCTGCCGCGGCTACGTGAAGTCGCTGCACGCCAAGCTCGGCGTCCGTTCCCAGCTGGAGGCGGTCGTCAAGGCCCAGCAGCTGGGGCTCCTCGGCGCCGTGGATGAGCGCTGAGCCCGGCTCCTCCCCTCCCCCGGGACCCGCTCCCGCCCGTCGCCGCACCGCCTGGGGCCGCGAGCTGGCCGCCTTCTGCGCGGTCGCGTTGCTGGTCCTGCTCGCCGTCTCGGCGGGCACGATCTGGCTGAGTGAGCGGATCGCGCGGGACAACGCGCTCGAGGAGGCCGAGGGCGTCGCCGAGCGGCTCGCCGAGCTGCTGGTGGCCCCTGTCCTCGCGGAGGCGCTGGCCGGGGTCCCCGGGCGGTGGGAGGAGCTCGACCGGGACGTGCGCAACCGGCTGAGCGACGGGTCGGTGACCCGGATCGTCGTCTGGCGGGCGACCGGCGAGATCGTGTACTCCAGCGAGCGCGGACAGCAGGGCCGCACCCTCCCGCCCTCGGACGGCCTGCTGACCGCGATCGGCGGGCAGACCGTCGCCGAGGTCGACGAGCGACCGGAGACCACGCCCGGCGACGGGGCGCAGACGCTGCTCGAGGTCTACACGCCCCTGACCGTCGCCGGTGAGCAGCTGGCCTTCGAGGCGTACTTCGCCTACGACGGCATCGACCGCCAGGCGGCGCGGCTGCGCGGCCAGATCATCCCGATGGCCATCGGCGCGCTCGTCGTCCTGCAACTGGTGCAGGTGCCCATCGCGGCGTCGCTGGCCCGCCGGGTGCGCCGCCAGGAGGCCGAGCGGACCGCGCTGGTGCAGCGCAACATCGAGGCCTCCGACCGCGAACGCCGGGCCATCGCCGCCGACGTGCACGACGGTCCGGTGCAGGACCTCGCGGGGGTGAGCTACGCCCTCTCGGCGCTGCGCAACAGCGTGCCCGAGGAACGGCAGCCGACCGTCGACAAGCTGGTGGGCGCGATCCGGCACGCCGTCCAGTCGCTGCGCCGGCTCATGGTCGACATCTACCCGCCCGACCTCAGCGGGCCGGGCCTGGGTGTGGCGATCGCCGACGCCGCCGAGCCGCTGCGCGCCGCCGGCATCGAGGTGCTCATGGACGCCGCCCCGCTGCCGGAGACCGCGCCGGACGTGACGGCGGTGCTCTACCGCACGGCCAAGGAGGCGCTGGCCAACGTGGCCCACCACGCCCAGGCCAAGCGCGCCTGGATCACCCTCGAGGAGACCGAGCTGCGCGGCGCACCGGCGGTGCGGCTGGAGATCGCCGACGACGGCGTCGGCTTCCCGGCGTCCACCGACAAGCGCGCCGACGGCCACCTGGGCCTGTCGCTGCTCCGGGACCGGGTCGTCGAGCTGGAAGGCACCGTCACGTTGGGTGATCGGCCCGGTGGCGGCGCGATGCTGACCGCCGTGGTGCCGGTACACCACGGACAGTGACGCCACGAGCGGCCGACCTGCGCGGACCCCCCAAATGCGGGAGCCCCCCGCCCCCTCGTTCCGGCTGTGACGAGGGCGGCGGACGCGGGAGTGTTCCTCCGACGATCACCGCAGGTGAGTGAGGAGCACCCCGATGGACACGCCCAGCCTGAACCGTCGCGACGTCCTCAAGGTGTCGCTGGTCGGGACCGCGGCCATGGCCCTTCCCTACCAGGCCGTGCTCTCGGCCAAGAGCGCCTCGGAGCTCGACGCGAAGAGGATGCCGCGGCCCTACGTCGCTGCCTTCACCGCCCCGCCGGTGCTGGCGCCGTACCGGACCGACGACAAGCCCGGCGACACCTACGGCACCGTGCCGGGGACGACGACCCCCGTCACCGGCGGGGCGTACGTCGGCACGGACTATCACCGCATCGAGCAGCGGCCGGCGCAGGCGGACTTCGGCACGGGCGTCAAGACGACGGTGTGGGGCTACAACGGCCTGGTCCCCGGCCCCACCATCCGCGTCTACCAGAACGGCATGCAGACGCGCCGGGTCGTCATGCAGCAGATCAACAAGCTGCCGGCGAAGCACCCGACGCTGGGCTACGTCCCGTGGACCTCCACCCACCTGCACGGCTCGCCGTCCAAGCCGCAGTTCGACGGCTACGCGGGCGACCTGACGCAGCCGGGCGAGTGGAAGAACTACATGTACCCGAACAACTGCTCGCCGCGGACGCTCTGGTACCACGACCACGGCGTGCACCACACCGCCCAGAACGTCTACATGGGCCTGGCCGCGCAGTACCACTGCGTCGACGAGCAGCTCGAGCGCGACCTCGGCATCCCGCGCTACGACCGCGCCAAGGTCGGGACCGGCCGGCCGCAGTACGAGTTCCCGCTGACCATCAGCGACGTCATGTTCGCCAAGAACGGCCAGCTGATGTGGGACGACGACGGAGAGTCCGGCGTCTACGGCGACGTCATCCTGGTCAACGGCGTGCCGTGGCCGACGATGAAGGTCGAGCCCCGCAAGTACCGCTTCCGGGTGCTCAACGGCTCACTGGCCCGCGGCTACACGCTCCGGCTGAGCAACGGCAAGCCGTTCACCGTCATCGCCACCGACGGCGGCTTCATGCCCAGGCCGCAGACGGTCACCCAGCTGACCATCGGCATGGCCGAGCGCTACGAGGTCGTCATCGACTTCGCCGACCTCAAGGGCACGAAGGTCCAGCTGATCAACGGCGGTGTGAAGAACGCCCGGGACTACGACCACACCGGCAAGGTCATGCAGTTCGAGGTCGGGACGACGGTCACCAGCACCGACGGCAACAGCGTCCCGAGCACGCTGGGCCCGGTGAACCCGGTCATGACGCTGGACCCGGCCGCGTCGGTGGCCACCCGCCGGCTGCGGCTGGAGCGCACGAACGGCCTGTGGGTCATCAACGGTGAGACCTGGGACGACGTCGTCAAGACCAAGTACGAGCACGTCTTCGCCAACGTCGCGCGGGCCAGCACCGAGATCTGGGAGGTCGAGAACTCCTCGGGCGGCTGGTTCCACCCGCTGCACGTGCACCTGGTCGACTTCCAGGTCCTCAGCCGCAACGGCCGCCCGCCGCGGCCGGAGGAGCGCGGCCCCAAGGACGTCGTCTACGTCGGCGAGGGCGAGACCGTCCGGGTGATCATGCGCTTCGACCACGAGGAGGGGCGGTACATGATCCACTGCCACAACCTCTCCCACGAGGACCACGACATGATGACCCAGTACCAGGTGGGTCACCACGACCTCGACTGCGACTCCATCAACACCGCACCGCCCAAGAGCGGCGACCCGGACGAGATGGAGGACGCCCTCGAGGAGGCGGCGGAGCAGGCCGAGGAGCTCGCGGAGGAGCTCGCCGAGTCTCCGCCGCCGGCCCCGACGGGCACCGGGACCACCGGCACCGGGACCACCGGCACGACGACGGGGACCACCACCGGCGGCACCGGCTCGACGACGCCCCCCACCACCTGCCCCTTACACACATCTGACGCCGCCGACGTCTCTCTAACGTCACGACACTGA
>NZ_NVPT01000154.1 GCF_002802985.1 Geodermatophilus chilensis
CGAGGGCAACATCCCGACGTTCGGCGTCGCGCCACGGGAGCAGGGCTTCGGCATCTTCAACGCTCCCTACGACGACGCCGCCTGCCTGGCCGGGGACGGCTCGGCGGTCGCGCCGATCGCGGTCGGCACGGCCGGGGACACGCTGACCTTCTCGTCGTACTTCGACGGATGGGGCTACGTCCGCCTGTTCGACGCCACCGACATGACCGAGTCGGACACCTACGCCATCCCCGAGGCGCACGATCCGCGCTTCGCCCGCGGCTTCGGTGACCTCTCGGTGCACGAGGTGGCGGTCTCGCAGGAGACCCCGGGTCGGGCCTACCTCTCGTACTACTCCGGCGGCCTGCGCGTGATCGAGGTCGGCACCGGGGAGATCCAGGAGGTCGGCGCCTTCATCGACGAGGGCGGCAACAACTTCTGGGGAGTGGAGACCTTCCTCCAGGACGACGTGGAGTACGCGGCACTGTCCGACCGGGACTTCGGGCTCTACATCCTCCGGTACACGCCCGCGCCCTGAACAGAACCCCTCACCTGAGGCCGGTGCCGCACCGCGGCGCCGGCCTCACGGCTGTCCGGCCCGCGCTCACCTCATCCGGCCTGGGGCGTGCGCTCGGCCCAGGCTGGGCGAGGCTCCCTGCGTCGGCTTCTACGCGGAGGACGGCAACGCGGGAGGGGACCATCGCGGCGGGGAGGACCAGGGTGGAGGTCAGTGTCATGGCCGGTGCCCGGTCCGACCGGTCCTCGGAGGGCTCCAGTGGCCACGTGGAGGAGCCCGACGATGCCGAAGCCGATCCCCGCGCCTATACGGCCAGGACAAACTGACGGCGCCAGCGGATCGGCTCGACACCGAACTCGTCCATGGCTGCGGCTACTACCAAGCACGCCGCACGACGCCCAGGCGCCACTACAGGAGAACTGGAGAAGGCGGGGACAGCCTGTCGCCGCACGGGCCGCGGGGCTGCCGAAGACCGAGACGCAGGTCAGCGGCGGACGACGGACGAGTCGGCCTGTACGCCGGGCACAGTCTGCCGGTGTTGGACTGATCATGAAATTCGACGGATTGCGGCGCTGACCTGCGGTTCTCTTGCTGGTCGCTGTTGGCGGGCGATGGCCAAAATCGGGTGAATTGCGGACTATCTGCGGACTGGCTGCGGACTCAGGGCGCATGATCAAGGGCCCACCCGGAACGCGTTGGGGCGACCGACACCGCTCCACAGCCGGTCGAGGATGCCGGCTGCGACGGGTCGCCGGAAAGATGACATGAGGAGGGACCCCCTCAGCTCAGCGCACCCTGGGTGCGTCGACTGTGATGGAGCTTGAGGAGGTCCCGATGAGGATCGTAGGCGGGCTGGATATCCACCGGCGGCAGATCACCTTTGACTACCTCGACGAGCGCAGCGGCGAGACCCGGCACGGGCGGATCGCCCCGGCCGATCGGATGCTGCTGCGCGGCTGGCTGCAGATGCTCGTCGGCGACGCCGGCACGCCGACGGCGTTCGCGGTCGAGGGGTGCACCGGCTGGCGGTTCGTGGTCGAGGAACTGCAGCGCGCCGGAATCGAGGCGCATCTGGCCGAGCCGGCCGACACCTCCGCCGCACGCGGACCGAAACGGCGGGCCAAGACCGACTGGGCCGATGCCCGGCTGCTGCGCGATCTGCTCGCCGACGGCCGGCTGCCCGAGTCGTGGATCCCGCCGGCGCAGGTGTTGGAGATGCGCGCCCGGCTGCAGCTGTTCCGCGACCTGCGTGAGCAGCACACCGCCTGGCTGCAGCGCATCCACGCCATCCTGCTGCACCACGGCGCCCCGACGGTCACCGGCAGCCTGCTCGGACTGGACAGTCGCCGCCGGCTCGAGGCCGGCGAGGGGCTGTCACCGGCGGGGCAAGAGGCGGTGGCCGCCGCGTTGCGCATCGTCGACGCCCTGGATGCCGAGCTCGATCCGCTGCGCAAGCAGATCACCGCGTTCGCCGGCCGCCAGCCCGGCTGCCGGGCGCTACAGGCCGACTACGGCATCGGGCCGATCACCGCGACCGCGTTGTGGACCGAGTTGGGCGATTCCCGCCGCTTCTCCGCCTCCCGCAAGGCGGTGCGGCACACCGGGCTGGACATCACCGTGCACTCCTCCGACGGCAAACGGCCGCCCGGGCGCCTGTCCCGGCAGGGCTCGCCACTGCTGCGCTGGGCGCTGTTCGAGGCCGCCCAGTGCGCCGCTCGCCCCGGCTCTCCCGATCACGCCTACTACCGGCGGGTCGCCGACCGGGTCGGCGGCAACCGGGCCGCCTTATCGGTGGCCCGCAAGATGGTCCGCCGGGCGCACCACACCCTGCGCGCTCTCGGTGACGAGGCCCTCGCCCCGGTCTGATCATCGCAGTCCTGGTGCGCGCATCTGCCCACCCACCGATGCCCGCGGCCCGCTCCAGCTGAAGCGCTGCCGACCGTGCCTCGCGCACGGAACGGCCTTGAAAGACCGAGCGGCCGCCCGTCCCGCGGGACACCCCATCGATCATCATGTCGCCGCAGCCGCACCGACCCTGGCTGCGCGCACCGAGATAAGGCCGGGCGCCCGCGCACCGCACCCTCCCCCCTGCGACCACCGGCGCGACGCCGGACCAGGAGCCGCTCATCGACTGAACGCGCTCACCTCCGCCCCCTCCGCGGCGAGCATTCTGTGCCGGTCCTCGCCGCGGTCAAGGTCGTTCGTCCAGTGGGGCGCTCCACCTTGACCGCGGCTGCGGTCCGGCACGACTTCAAGCTGCCGGACGGGGCCAGAAACACGGACCCGATTGACCGGGGGCCCCTCCACAGATAGGGCGCTTCGCGTCCCTGCGGGATGGGCCTGCGGCCCACCCTTCCCCCGGCCCGCTGCAGCCGGATCGAAGCCGGTTGTGGGGAGCGGCCAGGAGTGTGTAGATGAGCGTCGGAGGCGCTTACGTCTGCGAGGGACGGGGTGTGCTGGGCTCCCGGTCATCGACCGACCGCGGCGACCGTGTTGGGCGCGTGCTGGTGTGTGTCCCGTAGGAGATCCCCGTCGCGACGACGAGCGTGGCCGTGTCTCGACTCCTGCGATGGCTGAAGGTCGAGCGCTGTCAACACGAGGCCGGGGGTTCGCCGAAGGCTTGGGTCACAGCCGTGACGTCACCGCCGTCCTGGACGTCACCCGAGCCAGCGTTGCCATCGAGAGGGCTCGGGTTCACGCGCTGGCTCCTCGCCCAGCGCGCGGGCAGCCTCGGCGACGTCGTCCGCGGTGAGCGTCGTTACGTCGGCACGGTCGAGCGCATCCACACTCCGGTCCTCGTCGCGCGTCAGCCGCAGCGCCTGGCGGTTGAGCGCCTGCTCGAACAGCGTGCGGGCGAAGCGCGCGTTGCCGGACTCCTCACCAGGGCGGAGGCCTCCAAGGATGCGGCGGAGCGTCGCTTCGGCGCCAGGCTCCAGCGCGTACTCGTGCTGGGCCACGATGTTCGCGAAGATCGCTTCGAGTTCGTCCGTCGAGTAGTCGGGGAACCTGACCTCGCGAGCGAACCGGGAGCGGAGGCCAGGGTTCGAGAGCAGGAACGACTCCATCAGCCGGGGATAGCCGGCCACGATGACCACCAGGCGATGGCGGTGATCCTCCATGCGCTTGAGCAGGACCTCGACCGCCTCGGGCCCGAAGTCCAGCCGGCCGTCGCCCTCTGGGGCCAGCGAGTAGGCCTCGTCGATGAACAGGACGCCGTCGAGTGCCCGGCGGATCACGCGGTCGGTCTTGATCGCAGTCGCACCGACATATTGCCCGACCAGAGCGGCCCGATCGACCTCCACTAGGTGGCCTTTCTGCAGCAAGCCGACCGCCCGGTACATCTCGGCCAGGAGCCGCGCCACCGTGGTCTTGCCCGTGCCCGGGTTGCCGAGGAACACGAGGTGCTGGGACGTCGCCACCTCGGGCAGGCCGTGCGTCTTGCGGCGCGCCTGCACTTGCAGGAAGGCGACGAGCGCCTGCACTTGCTCCTTTACCGTCTCCAGTCCAACGAGCCCTTCGAGCTCCGCCTGCACCGCCGAGAGCGGCCGAGCGGGCCCGGGGCGGCCGCCGAAGAGGTCGCTCACCAGGTCGTCCACGCCCCGCAGGCCGGGCCGCGGAAGTTGATCGCCCAAGCGACCGACAGTCTCACGCAGGTCATCGAGTGGCTTGCGGTTGGAAGCCATGCCGGGAGCGTAGGGGCCACAGAGCCGGAGGATCCATCGTAAGTTGCTGCCCGCCTGGTGGGCTTGCCGGCATCGAGCTGCAAGGTGACGGCCTGGGAGCTCAAGCGCGTCTTCGTCAGACCGGAACAGCGAGGCACCGGCGTCGCCGACGCACTCATCACGGCGCTGCTGGACTACGCCAGCGGCATCTCGAGTGCGGCTCGTACGCCTGGAGACAGGCGACAAGCAGCACGCCGCGCAAGCGTTCTACCAACGCCATGGCTTCGCGCAGGTCCCGCGGTTCCGCCCGCACGAGACCGGCGAGAAGTCCGCGTGCATGCAGCGACTCGTCTGATCGACCAACGGGCTACGACGACGTTTGGGCGGGACAGGGCGGCCGGCTGCTGCTGTCCCGCAGGGGATGGGCCTTCGGCCCACCCTTCCCCCGGCCCGCTGCAGCCGGATGAGCGCCGGTTGGGGAGATCGGACAGGAGTGCCGACTCCGACAGGCCGGTCCCCTCGGATGAGTGGGTCGGCATCGTCTGCCGGTGCAACGTCCGGCTGGACGGCCCAGGCCTTGTGCTCGGTGCCACGCGGGACAGCATGGAGAGGCGGCATGAACCGTTCCCGTTCCCTGCCGGGCGCCGATGGTACTGCTCGTCATCGAGACCTTGTGGTGGTCGCGGCGAGCAGGTCATGGGGCGTCCCATAGCGGCCCACTAAGAGCCCCCGCCAGTAGGCAGAGCTGCGGCGTTCGGCGCGGTTGAGCGTGGAGGGCAGGCACGAGGGCCACGCTCACGAAGGTGCTAACGCTCCGTGAGCTGTGGACCGCTCGTGCCTGCCGTCCCATCCTGCATCCTTGACCCGCTGCGCGAGCAGTTCCTCGCGCTGCTGCCGCCGCACGTCGATGAGCATCCGCTGGGCTGTCACCGACCCCGCATCGACGATGCGGTGGTCTTCGACAAGCTCGTCGAGGCGCTGGTCTTCGGCGCCGGATACGAACGGATCGCCGACGCCGCCTGCTCGGCCACCACCCTGCGCCGCCGCCGGGACGAGTGGATCCGGCTGGGCATCTTCGATGCTCTGCGGCTGGCCGCCCTCGACGCCTACGACAGGATGGTCGGCCTGGACCTGGCCGACGTGGTGGTGGACGGCTGCACGACCAAGGCCCCCTGCGGCGGGCAGTGCGCTGGCCGCAGCCCGGTGGACCGGGGCAAGGGCGGGATGAAGCGGTCCCAGCTGTCCGACGGCGCCGGGGTGCCGATGGTCACGGTGTCCGCGCCGGCCAACACCGTCGATCACGCCCTCCTGCCAGAGACGTTGGACGCGCTCAAGGACTTCGCCCCCTGCCGGTCGAGGTGACGGTGCACCTGGACGCCGGCTACGACTACCGGCCCTGCCGAGAAGCACTCGACGAGCGCGGCCTGCGCGGCCACATCGCCTCCCGCGGCGCACCCGCGCCGATCCAGGTCGGCAAGCGGTGGGTGGTGGAGCGGGCCAACTCCTGGCTCAACGACTTCGGCAGACTCCGCCGCTGCACCGAACGCCGCAAAGACTGTGTCGACGCCTACCTGGCCCTGGCCGCGGCCATCGTCACCGTCCGTGCTCTACGGCGGGCCGCCTGGTACCTCTACCGCTGGAACACCCGGCCAAGATCACCGCGGATCCGTTGACCTACTGGCGGGAGCTCTAAGTCTTAGTAGCTGAAGGTCGGGGCGCCCTCGTCGCGGATCCACTGCCACATCAGCACGGTGTGCCCGGGGAGAATGCCGTCTGTGCACCTGATCCGGGAGGCGAGGGAAAGTCTCGGAGCCGCCCGCGCGCTGGGCCCCTTCTTCGCCGTGGACGTCGACCCGCCGCAGGACGTCTGGGATCGCTGGCAGTCGGCCGACGTCCTGGTCGCCCACCCCGAGGTGTTGCGCAGCCGTGCCGAGGCGACGCGTTCGCTGCTGGCGTCGGCCTCCGGCCTCGGCGCGGAGGCCGTCGACGCCCGTACGGCTGCGTCGCTGACCGGCCTGGGGCTGGTCGCCCGATTCGTCTCACCGCTGCTGGGGGGCGCTCTGCTCACCGGGGTTCTCCCGGTGATCGCCCCGAGCCGCTGGCTGATCGGTCCGCCCCGTCCCGGCCCCGTGCGCTTGTCGACTCGGCCCAGCGGCGGCCGGCGGTGCACCGCGCCGGGCGACGTGGCCGCCGCACTGGAGGAGCACTGCATCGACCCCCTCGTCCGGCCGCTGGTCGAGGCGATGGGGAGAACGTTCCGGCTGTCCCTGACCGTTCTCTGGGGGAATGTCACCTCGGCGGTGGCCGGTGCCGCACGGATGTGCATGCAGGCGCGTCCCGACCTCGCCCAGCAGGCGGGGGCCACGGTGGACGTCCTGCTGCGCACGGGCCCGCTCACCGGAACCGGAGCCTGGGTCCAGCCCGACCTCTCCCGGCCACGGTGGTTCCTCGCACGTCGCTCCTGTTGCCTGCTCTACCGCCTGCCGGGCGCCGCCCCGTGCGGGGACTGCGTCCTGTTGACCCCGGGCGTCCGGAGGCAGCAATGGGCGGCGGAGCTGCGCGACTGAGGATGGCGCGACGGCCTGCCCACCAGCGCTTGGCGGCGTTCGGCCCGGGCGGTACGTTTCTGCCGGCCGCAGTGTCGGCAGATCGGCACGCGTGCCGCGAGGCATGCATTTCACGAGGCACGAAAGAAGGGGTTCGTCCGCATGACCGCCACCCCGCACGCGGTGATCCCGGCCCGCGTCCACGTTCCGGCCTGGGCCTGGCTGCTGACCGCCGTCGGACTCTTCGTCCTGTACCTGGTGACGCAGGACAACGGAACGGTCCTCAGCTCGGCCGGCGACATGGCACACGAGTTCTTCCACGACGCCCGCCACTCTCTCGGCGTGCCCTGCCACTGAGGACGGAGCGTCGTGGGCTTCCCGACCGCATCCGCCGAGGTACCGGACTCCACCGCGCCACCCTTCGGTGCGCTGCTCGCGCACATCGCGGCCGCCGGACTGGTGGCCGGTGCGCTCTCGGGAACGTGGTCCCTGCTGATCACCGAGCGCGCCATCGAACCGGCGCTGGCCATCGAGGAGGCCCGCTCGGCGACCGGCGGCGGTGACGCAGAGGAGATGTTCAGCCGCACCACCCAGGTGCTCGGCGGTCTTCTCGGTGCGGTGCTCGCCGGCCTGGTCCTGTCCCTGGTCGTCGCCGTGGTCTTCGCCGGGATCCGGCACCGGCTGCCGGCGCGCACCGACTTCGGCCGGATGGTCCTCCTCGGCGCGATTGGGTTCGTCGTTCTCGGCCTCCTCCCGGCGCTGAAGATCCCGGCGAACCCCCCGGCGGTCGGCGAACCGGGCACGGTCGGCACGCGGACGGCGATCTACGGTGCCGTGCTGGCTTCTGGTGTCGTCGTCGCACTGCTCGTGTCGGCGTCGGTCAGCGTTCTGCGCAGCCGTGGCGTCGGCATCCCGATGACGACGATCGCCGCCGTGATGGTCGGCGCCGTCCTGGTGGCGCTGATCCTGGTCCTGTTCCCCCACAGCCCCGACACCATCCCCGCCGACGTTCCCGCGGCTGTCGTCTGGGACTTCCGGCTGGCGTCGCTGGGGCAGCTCGCGGTGATGTGGGCGACGCTCGGGCTGGTCGGTGGGGCGCTAGTTGAGCGCTTGACCCGTCGAAGCGCCCCGGCGGCGGGCTGACGGCTACCCCGCCGCTGGGAAGCGCCGCGTCCGATCAGCTCCGGGCGGGGTCCACGGCGACGGGCTCACGGTGAGCCCGGTGGTGACCGGCGTCCCGTGGCGTCTGGAGGACCGTCCGCGTGCGGTCTTCGACGTCGACCGGCGAGACGACCCCGGCGTCGGTCATCAGGGACTCCAGTGCCTCCAGCCAACGGTCGTAATAACGCCAGGGGGTGGCCTGCCCGGACTCCTCCCACCGCTGGATCGCCGCGATCAACGCCTGCTGGAACTGCGGCCAGTCGTACTGTCCGCTCTGGTATGCGGCCACGGCCAGCGCGAACGCCCGGATCTCCCACGCCGTCTCGAACGAGAGGTCCCCGCCCGACGGGCGCAGCGCCTCCTGATGGGGGAGGCGCAGGAGCAGGGGCTCGAGGTCCTCGCGGGTGGTCACCGCGCTTCCCGGCCCGGGTGCAGCGGCTGCCCGACGCCGATGAGGGAATCCCGGGTGACCAGCTCCGCCAGTTCCTCCTCGCTCCTCCCGTCGGTGTCGGCCGGGCGCTGGGGAAGCACCCAGTAGCGCAGCTCCGAGCTGGAGTCCCACACCCGGATCTCGGTGCTGTCGGGCACCTCCAGGCCGAAGTCCTCACGCAGCATTGTGCGCGGCTGCCGCACGATCCGGGACCGGTACGCCGGTTGCTTGTACCAGTTCGGCGGCAGGCCGAGCACCGGCCAGGGGTAGCAAGAGCACAGCGTGCACACGATCACGTTGTGCACCGCGTCGGTGTTTTCGACGACGACCATGTCCTCGCCCTGCAGGCCGCCGACGCCCAGTTCCGCGCAGGCGGAGGTGGCGTCGGCGAGCAGCCGCTCCTTGAAGGCGGGATCGGTCCACGCCCGTGCGGTCACCCTGGCGCCGATGTGCGGCCCGACCTCGTTCTCGTAGATGTCGGCGAGCCGGTCGACGGTCTCGGTGGTCATGACGCCCCTCTCGATCAGCATCGCCTCGAGAGCCTTCACGCGGGCGGCGATCTCCTCGTCCGACCGGACGCCGGACGCGGTAGGCGAGGGGGAGGTCTCAGCAGTGGTCACGGTTCTCTCCTGGACGGGGGCTGATGAGGTCGACGGCGTTCACGCACGTTGCAGGTAGGGCTCCCAGGCGTCGAAGTACACCGAGCTGTTGGGCTCGGCCGCGTCGGCGCCCCACAGCTCCCGCGCGTCGAAGCGCACGGTGTAGACGACTTGCGGGTGCTCGTCGCCTCCGTTGCCCGCGCTGTCCGGATAAATGAACGAGCCCGCCACGCGTTCGATCACGCCGGTCCGGCCACGGATGTACCGGGCGCGCCGGGTGTGCCCCAGCGGGTGGTCATCGGCGACCCGTACCCGGTCGCCGACCGCGTACCCCGGCTGGCCGGCCTGCTCCCGACGGGCGGTTCCACCGTTCTTGACCACCGCCTCCATCAGCGCGACCAGCTCCGGGTCCGACCGCTCCGGCAACGGCTCGTCGGGGTGCTCGCGGTAGTGGCGGGTGCGGGCCTCGAGCTCGGCGGGATCGATCACGCCGCGCTCCTCGAGGAACTTCAACGTCGCGTGCAGCCAGTGCTCGTAGTACGGCGTCGTCAGGTAGTCCGCCGGGTGCATCTGCTCGATCGCGTACCGGAACTCGTCCAGGTTGAAGTGGCCCTTGACGAAGTTCGTGGGAAACATGGCGAAGACCGCCTTCTCCCAGTCGGCGTGCCAGACCGGCTCCTCCTCCTCGCGGACGACGGGGCCGAGCCCGTCGGTGCCACCCAGGTCGTGCACACCGTTCACGTGTCCTCCTCCGTCGCGGTCGGGATCAGGCGTGCGCGGACAACGATCTCGCGTCCTGATGCGCAGGCGGGGGCGGGAACCCGCCCGCGAGCTGCTCGAAGGCGTCCGCCACGCGCAGGCAGGTGGCGTCGTCGAAGCGCTTGCCGACGATCATCATGCCCACCGGCAGCCCCTCGGACAGGCCGGCGGGCACGCTCGTCGCGGGGTGGCCGCTGACGTCGAACGGCGCCGCGTTGACGATCATGTCCAGGGCCTCTGCGATGACCTTCTCCAGCGGGTCGTCCGGCCCGACGAGCGGCCGGGCCGTCATCGGCACCGTGGGCATGACCAGGACGTCGTAGCGGGAGAGCGCCTCGTCGTAGTGCCGGCGCACTTCGTGGGCGAGGTTCTGGGCCATCGCGTAGTGGCGGGTCTGCAACTGCTCGATCGACCACCGGCCGGTCAGCGAGACGACCCTGACCGTGGGCGACCACTCGTCGGGGATCTCGCGGCTGCGCCGTCCGTAGTGGGCGACCAGCTCGGGGTCGTAGAGGCCCTCCCAGTTGTAGCCGTAGCCGTTGCCCTCGACCATCTGCACGGTCGCCCCGTCGGTGGCGATGACGTTCCAGACGTGCAGCGCATGCCGGTGCCACGGGAGGTCGAGGTCCTCGACCTCCATCCCGGCCTCGCGCAGGCGGGCGGCGGCCGTGCGGACGGTCTCGTCGACGCCGGGCTCGGAGAGCTCCTCCCAGCCGAAGCCCTCGGCGACCACGCCGACCCGCATGCCGGCGACGTCCTGTCCGAGGGCCGCGAGGTAGTCCTGCGGTCGCACGTCGGCGGGCTGGCGGGGGTCCCAGCCGTCCCGGCCGGCCATGACCTGCAGCATCCGGGCGGCGTCGGACACCGTGCGGGTCATCGGGCCGAGGTGGTCGAGGGTCATCTCGATGGGGAAGGCACCGGTGTAGGGGACCAGCCCGTGGGTCGGCTTGTGGCCGACGATGCCGCAGAAGGCGCTGGGCATCCGCACCGAGCCGCCCTGGTCCCCGCCGACCGCGATGTCCACGGCGCCGGCGGCGACCAGTGCCGCGCTGCCGCTGGAGCTGCCGCCGGTGGTGCGCTCGGGGTCCCACGGGTTGCGCACCGGACCGGTCTTCGAGGTGTGGCTGCCTCCGGAGAAGCAGAGGTCCTCGCACACGGACTTGCCGGTGATCGTGGCGCCGGCCTCCAGCAGGCGGGTCACCACGGTCGCGTCCCGGCCGGGGACGAATCCCTCGACGGTGCGCGACCCGTTCATCATGGGAAGGCCCGCGACCTCGACGTTGTCCTTGATCGCCACCGTGTACCCGGCCAGGGGCCCCTCGGCCGCTCCCCGGATCTCGGTGGTGACGTACCAGGCGCCGAGCGGGTTGTCGGCGTCCTCCGGGCGCGAGCCCTGCCGGTCGGTGGGTGCGGTCGGGGCGATGTCGGCGTAGAGCTCCTCGACGGCGTCGTACGAGGTGAGGAACGCCTCCACCAGGGCCGTGTAGACGTCGAGGTCGGCATCCGACACGTTCATGCCGAAGCGGCGCGCGACGGCGTCGACCTCCTCCTTGCTCGGCTTGGGCACAGCCACGGAGGCCCTCCTCGTGATCGGGGCCGTACGCGTTCAGGAGCCTCGGCTCGCGCTCCGTCCCGCGCGGCGGTGGCGCCAAACTACCAACGAACCGAGGGGCCGTACACGTGACTGGAAAGTTCAGTAACGGGCGGGGGCCCTGGCCGGGACTGCCGTGGTCGCCGACCACCGACGGGTGGCTCGATCACCTGTGGCCGGACGGCGTCGAGTCCCCACGGGCGCGCTCTCGGGGACACAGATGTCGTAGCACGACGCGAACTCAGCCGGACCTGGCGCAAGGTGAGTTCCTCGACGATCGCCCGGGCGTCGGGCAGAGAGCGGGCCAGCCGGTCGAGCTTGGTGACCACCAGGGTGTCGCCCTCGCGGCAGGCGGCCAATGCCTCCCGCAGGCCGGGACGCTCCCGGTTGGTGCCGGTCAGGCCGTGGTCGACGTAGATGCGGCCCGGGTCGACGCCGAGCGCGAGCAGCCCGTGGCGTTGGGCGGTCAGGTCCTGGCGTCGGTCGAGACGCGGGCGTAGCCGATCAGCAGCGCCGTCATGGCGTACCTCCACAGGCAGGCCGACGCCGGCGCTCCGGTGCGTCGGTCACCGGCGACGGCCCCAGCCGCTACCCGCGGACGGTGATCACCACGGACATGCCCGGCCCTGCCTCTTCGGACATTGATCACCCGAGCAGGTGACAACACCGACGCCCGCGAGGGGAACGGGCTACGACGACGTTTGGGCGGGACAGGGCGGCCGGCTGCTGCTGTCCCGCAGGAGATCCCTATGCGGTGACGGCGGACCGAGGCCTCGGACCCGTCCCTGAAGGCGGCTTAGAGCTCCCGCCAGTAGGTCAACGGATCCGCGGTGATCTTGGCCGGGTGTTCCAGCGGTAGAGGTACCAGGCGGCCCGCCGTAGAGCACGGACGGT
>NZ_NVPT01000155.1 GCF_002802985.1 Geodermatophilus chilensis
TTATCCGTGAGTCTTGTTTAATTTACAGATACGCTAACGGTGGAGGGTTCTACGACTGGTGTCGTCGCCGTGATAAGTGGTGAATAAGGTACAAGGCTCAGGCGCCGGTGGCGGCGTGGGCTCCGGCTCCGGCGACGGTCCAGGTGCCGGCTCCGGTGCGGGCTCCGGCTCGGGCGAAGGTCCAGGTGCCGGCTCGGGCGATGGCTCGGGCGCAGGTGCCGGGGGCGGCGGGGGCGTCCACCGGGAGCCGTTGCTGACCTGCACGGTGACCGTGCTGTCGAGGTCCACCACGGTGCCCGGCCGCGGGTCCACGGCGACGACGACGCCCGGCGCGCGGCCGCTGTCGACCCGCACCAGCGAGGTGTCCAGGCCGACCGAGCCGAGCAGCGACCGGCAGCGCTGCGCCGAGGCGCCGACGCACCCGCCGGGCAGCGTCTGCAGCGTGCCGGTGACGTAGCGCGGGTCGGCCGGCGGGAAGGGCACCGGCTCCCGCTCGGACAGGACCGGCGCCAGCGCGTCGTGCCAGATGCTCGCCGCCTTGCCCCCGCCGAACCCGCTGACGTCCCGGTTCTCGACCGGGTCGTAGACCATCACGCTGGCCGCGATCTCCGGGGTGTAGCCGACGAACGCGATCGAGTAGTTGTCCTGCGTCGTCCCGGTCTTGCCGGCGATCTGGTGGCCCGGCACGTACGCCCGGCGACCGGTCTGGCCCGGGTACCCCGGCTCGACGTCCTTGCGCAGCGCCTGGGTCAGCGTGTCCGCCAGCCCGGGGTCGACGACGGCGGGCGTGCAGCGGTCGGCCGGCAGCAGCTGGGCGCCGTCCGGGCCGGTCAGCGGCTCGCCGTCGCGGTCGAGCACCGCGTCGACGGGGGTGTGCACGCAGCGGGTGCCGCTGGCCGCGAGCGTGGCGTAGGAGTTGGCCAGCGCCAGCGGGCTGGTCGGCTCGGCGCCGAAGGTGAACGAGCCCCGGTTTTCGGCCACGATCCTGTCGGCAATCGGGTCCAGCGAGGTCAGGCCGAGTCGCTGGGCCATCCGCACCGGGCCCTCGACGACAGAGCAGCGCCGGCGACGGGCCAGACCATCCCCGGCGGACGGCCGACGACGGCCCAGATCAGTGCGCCAGCGGCGACGACGATCGCCAGTGAGCGCAGCACGGTGTAGGGCAGCGGCATCCCCGTCAGCGGCAGCAGTTGCGGCGGTGCGGCCCGGACCGCCTCGGCCAGGCCCGAGGGTGGGACCGGGCGCAGCGGCAGGCCGGCGTGTCTCAAGAGGGGCACCAACCCGGAGCGGCGCAGCGCCTCCGCTGGCCGGGTCAGCTCCTCGGCCTCGGGCACCCAGTCACGCAGGTCCAGCCGGACCACGCGGCGGCCCTCGGCGTCGAGGAGGTCGACCGCGCCCAGGACCTCCGGCGCGACGTCGGCCAGCAGCGGACCGCCGACGTGCTCGGCGACGACGACGTCGCCCCTGGACCGACCCGCAGCACACGCTCCACGTGCCCGGCCCGGAGCAGCCGCAGCTCCCCGGGCACCGCGTCGAGCAGCACCTCACGGACTACGGAGCGGTTGGGCAGGCCGCGGGCAGCGGGGCGGGCCGGAGCCGGTACGTCGGCGAGCTGGTCTGGGCGGGGACGGGAGGAGTGGGCGCTCATCCGGTGAGGGCGACGACGGCGGCGAGCACGCCGAAGAGCACGGCGACGATCGTCGCGATGGTCAGCAGGAACCAGTAGAACCCGGCGGTGAGCGGCCACAACGGGGCGGCGCCGGGGTGTGCCTTCTGGGCAGCCGGGTGTTGCGGAACCGCTCCTCGCGCACCGGGAGGCCGGTCGACTCGAGCAGCCCCATCGGCCAGGCCTGTCGAAGAGCACCTGCGTCAACATCCCGCTGCGGGCCAGCACGCGGCCACGGCTGTCCACCAGGAGCACGCGCCCGGCCAGCACCGTCTCCCAGGCGTTGGGCATCATCGGCGGGTACACCGCCCGCACCAGACCGGCCAGCTCACCGGAACCGTCCCCGATGCGGAGCTCCAGCCGTTCCTGCTTCGCACCGTCGCTCAGCCACGTCGCGGTGCCGGCCGAGCGGTCGACGACGAGGCGACAGCGCTCGATGCGGGGCCGCGGGTCGGGGACGACCTTGAGATCGCCCATCTCCGGCACCACGGGCCGGACCTCCAGCGCCGTCATGCCGGACTTCCCTCGTCGACCGCGACCCCCGCGGCCAGCGCGTCCAGCTCCGGCAGCCGCTGGTCGGTGTCGCGCGGGTCCGGGAAGGCCACGGACAGCAGCCAGGCGGCCTGGTCGAACGGGAACGCGTACGTCACATGGTCCGACACTGTCCGGGTGTCCTCGCGGAAGGCACGCTGCCGGATCCGGATCCGCCGCGGCCCAGGACCGGCGAGGTGCTCGATCTCCGGCTGGAGCAGCTGCAGCTCGGCAGGGAGCAGGACCTCGTCGACGACCGCGTCCACGGTCGTTCCGGCGGGGTACCTCAGCCTGTTGAGCCGCACGACCGACCGCGGCCCCCGGGCGGGCTCCGGGCCGAGGAAGAACGCCCCGAAGCACTCGCTGCGGAAGGGCGGCCTCGGCCAGCACGGCGAGCTGGGTGGCCAGCCGCTCGACGTCGAGGTGGCTGTAGGGCTGACGGGCCCCCTCCCACAGCTCCCGCGCCGCCTGCGGCGCCCACGAGTCGACGACGTCGGCCGAGGTGGCGTGCGCCCACAGGGCCGAGTGGTCGACGCGGATGTCCGGCGGGCGCCCGGTCATGCCGGAACCCAGCGCAAGCTGGTGGCCATCACGTCGAAGAGCCCCACGAGTGCGGGACCGAGCTGTTCGATGGAGGTCGAGAAGGCGAGCACGAGGATCCCGTCGGTTCCGGGGATGGGGACGTAGTAGTCGAGCCGGGTCACGCGCAGGACGCCGCCGGGGAGCTCTCCACCCGGTCGACCTGCTCCTCCCGGTTGCCAGGCCGGCGCTCCCCGGCGCACCGGCGACGTCGAGGGGCTCACTGCGCCGGTGGGCGCGAGCGCGACGCCGTTCGGGTCTGCGTGAGCGGAACGGCCACGGTGGCCACCAGGACGGCGAGCCCGATCATGACCCCGAGCACCACGCATGTGCTCGAGCCCGTCCGACACGCGGGAGGCGTCGGCCACGTCGTGCTACTGCAGTAGCCGGTACACGAGCAGGGCGACCAACGGCGAGACGAGCAGGGCCAGCAGGAGCCCCCGCCGGACCGGACTCATCGTCGGGACCGCCTCGCCCCGGTCGGCGGTCATCCCGCGGACGTCCTCCTCCAGCCCGGCGGAGACCCGCGTCAGGCGGAAGGCGAACCGGGTGGTCGCCGTGGCGCCGACGAGCCCGGCGACGAGGACCACGGCGCCGACGACGCCGGTGATGACGGCGAACGCCGCCCCCGGCTCCGCGACGCCGACGAGCACGAGGATCAGGCCGAGCCCGATCCCGGAGCCGAGGACGACGGCGCGGACCAGCAGCGGCGTCCGCACGGGACGCGTGTAGGCGGCCACGGACGTCCCGACAGAGACCGCGCGGAAATCCTCGTCCGCCCGGGCGTCGAACGGCATCCGGTGCTCGGGGCGGACGTCCCCGGCCGGCAGGGATCGGCCGGCCCGCTCCTCGGCCTCCCAGTCGAGCAGCCCCGCCATGAGTGCCCGGCTCTCCACCGCCATGCGGACTGCGACGACGACCGCCCCGAGCGCGACGACCGCTGCGACCGCGGCGACGGTGACCCCGCCGCTGCCCTCCAGCGCCGTGCCGGCGACCAGGCCGGCCAGGGCGACGACGACCATCAGCAGCGACTGCCCGACCAGTCGGCCCGGCGCGAACAAGCGTCGTTCGAGCACCGGCACGGCGTCCGCACGAGCTGCCAGGAGTTCACCGCGGGTGCGCCACGGCCGGTCGGCGCCGGAGGTGTTCGTCACGGTACTCATTTTGCTGGCTCCTCTGCGTCACTCCCGGGAGGTTCGGGCCGCACCCGGGAACGTCCGGCCATCACGGCCACCAGTCCTGCCAGCGCCGGCGCCTGGTCCTGCGCCAAGCACACGCCGACCACGAGCAGGCCGTGGGGCGCTCCCGGGGCACACGCGAGCGCCGCGGCGACGCCCACCTGCACCGGCGCGTCGGCCACCTCCCAGCCGCGCGCCGCCAGCCCGGCGAGCTCAGGCGGCGGGAGGACCTCGCGGCTGGCCATGAGGCCGACGCCCAGCCCCATGTCGGTCTCGTAGGTCTCCACGTAGCGCACCTCGTCGCCCTGCGCCCGGACGAGGTCGGCGAGCACGGCCGCCACGTCGATGTCGGGCTCGGCCGGCAGCTCCACCACGGTGGTGAGCACCTGCCAGCGGGCCGGCGTGCCGTCCGGCTGCGGCGCGCTCACCATGCCATGGCTGACCGCTCCGCGCGCCAGCATCGCCTCGCGCCAGGTCAGCAGCACATCGGCGCTCTGCGACCACAGGATGGCCGGGCCGTCCGGCCAGGTCTCGGGGACCAGGCGGGCGAGATAGGCCTGGGCCTGGTCGCACTCCGGGACGCGCCGGCACCCGGGAAAGACCGCGGCCCCGCGCTCACGAGGAGCGCGGGGCCGCGGGCTGTCTCAACCAGACGTGCACCCGAAGGGATTCGAACCCCTAACCTTCTGATCCGTAGTCAGATGCTCTATCCGTTGAGCTACGGGTGCGTGCTGTTCAGTTGTCGTGCGCGGAGGCTCCGGGATTTGAACCCGGGATGGGGATTAACCCAAACCGCATTAGCAGTGCGGCGCCATAGACCGGACTAGGCGAAGCCTCCCGGGGTCCGAGTCCCCCCGGAACCACCGAGAAGAGACTACCAGCGCCCCGGGAGCCCCCTGCAGCCCGGGTCCCCCGACCCCGACCGGTTGCGCGGAGACCGCCCCATCGGCGGGTCCGGACACGTCGCTCTCCGCGCAACCGCACCCGGGTCGAGGGGCACCCTCAGACGGCGACGGGCTCGGACACCTCCTCGCGGGCAGGGCACCGGCCGGGCACCAACGTCACCAGCACCGCGAGGGCGGCCCCGGCGACCGCGAGCAGCAGGCTGCCGCTCACCCCGGCCGGGCTCTCGATCAGCGCACCGCCGAGCGCGGCCCCGATGGCCGAGGCACCGGTAGCCATCGTCGACAGCCAGGTGAAGGCCTCGGTGGTGGCGTGCGCCGGGGCGATGGCGCCCACCAGCGAGTTCTGCACCGTCAGCGTCGGGGCGATCGCCGTCCCGCCGAGGAACAGCAGCGCACCGAGCACCCACGGGTCCGACGCCGCGGCCAGCGGGGCCAGGCCGATCGTCACGCCGAGCAGCAGCCAGCGGTACTGCCGCGGCAGCGAGGCGCTGACGACGCGGGCGCCGAACCACAGCCCGCCGGCGACCGAGCCCAGCGACCACAGGGCCAGCAGGACGCCGGACATGCCCGACGACCCGGCAGCGTCGGCGAACGCGGGCACGGCGACCTCGAGCGCGCCGAAGCCGAGCATGAGCGCCGAGCCGCTGAGCAGCACCCGCGGCATGCCGGGGGTGAGCACCGTGGCGAACGGGCTGGAGCGGTGCACGGCCGGCACGGGCGCCCAGCCCCGCATCGCGGACGACGTCGCGACGCCGAGCGCGCCGGCCACCGCGAGCGCTCCCGCGAGAGCGACCGCCCACGCCGGCGTGGCCAGCACCGCGAGCGCCGCGACGAGGGTCGGGCCGGCCACGAACACCAGCTCGGTGGCGGTCGCGTCCAGGGCGTAGGCGGTGCCGCGCACCCGCGGGTCGACCCGGGACCACAGCGCCCGCACCGCCCCGGACACGAGCGGTGTCGCGGCCCCGGCGGCGGCCGAGGCGGCGACGACCGCCACGGTCGGGGCTCCCCCGAGGACGACGGCCACGAGCAGGGCCAGCAGCACCGGGTGGACCGCGGCCTGGACCAGCAGCACCGGGCGCGGGGTGCGCCGGTCGGCCAGCCGGCCGAGCACCGGCGCCATCGCGGCCATCGCCAGGCCGTAGGTCGCCGACGCGAGACCGGCGACGGCGTAGGAACCGGTCTGCTGCTGCACCATGAGCAGCAGTGCGAGCGGGACCATGGCCGACGGGAGACGGCCGGCGAAGCCGGCGATCAGCAGCACCGGGGCGGACGGCAGACGCCAGACGGACAGGTACGAACGCACGACGAACTCACTTCGGGTAGCACGGAGCGGGAAGAGTAGGGGGTCAAACCCCGTTGACCCCCTACACGCTACGGGCGGTGGCGTAGGGGGTCAAGCGGGCGACGAAGCCTACGGCGTGTCGACGGCACCAAGAGCGGTAGGGGAATCCATGGACTACGACACCTACGGGTCCACAGCGGTCGAGCTGGCCATCGACCTGGCCAACGCCGACCGGGACGCCGGGCCGGACTGGGCCACGGCGTTCCTGCGCGCCCACGACGAGTGGTTCGAGCCCGGCAGCGTCCTCGACCTCTCCCCCGCCGAGACCGGACAGGCGGCCACGACCGCCGACCTGGTGCGCGCCGTCGCCGTCGCGCAGTCGGAGGCCGAGGTGATGGACCGGCTCAACGCGCTGCTCGCGCTCGCCCACCCGAAGCCCTACGCCACCGACCACGACGGCGAGTTGCACCTGCACTACGCCCGGCCCGACGCGCCACTGCTCGAGCAGCTGACGACGACGGTGGCGATGGGCCTGTCGCAGGTCGTCGTCCAGCACGGCTGGCAGCGGATCGGCGTCTGCTCGGCCGAGGGCTGCGACGACGTCTACGTCGACACCTCGCGCAACGCCAGCCGCCGGTACTGCTCCAACACCTGCGCCAGCCGCTCGACGGTCGCCGCCTACCGCGCCCGTCAGAAGTCCTGAACGCGACGGTCCGGGTCGGGCGCATGCGGAGCGCCCGGCACTGGGACGCGCGCCTGCACTCGCTGGTCGGTGGACTGCCGGACAGCCCCGCCGACGCCTGGCTGCGCCGGCTGACCACCGCCGCGGACCACGGCCGCGTGTGGATGGCCGTCGGCGCCCTGCTCGCCCTGCGCCGCGGGTCGCTGCGCCGCGGGGCGGTCCGCGGGCTGGCCTCGATGGCGGTCTCCAGCGGGCTGGTCAACTCCGCGCTCAAGCCGGTGTTCGGCCGCCGTCGTCCCGACCTGGGCGCGCACCCGGTGCACCGCCTGCTGCACGAGTCGCTGACCACGCACTCCTTCCCCAGCGGGCACTCGTCGTCGGCCGGGGCGTTCGTCACCGGCGTGGCGCTGGAGTGCCCGGCGGCCGGGGCGGCGCTGGCGCCGCTGGCGGCGGCCGTCGGCTACTCGCGGGTGCACGTCGGCGTGCACTACCCCGGGGACGTCGTCGCCGGCCTGGCCGTCGGCACGGCGGTCGCCCTCGGCGGCCGGCACTGGTGGCCGGTGCGGCCGACGGCGCCCGCCCGGGTGCGGACGGCGCGCGGCGCCCCGGCCCTGCCCGGCGGCGAGGGCCTGGTCGTCGCGGTGAACCCGCGGTCGGGGCCCGCGGACTACGACCCGGCCGCGGAGGTCCGCCGGCTGCTGCCCCGCGCGGAGGTCCGCGAGCAGACCGGCGGGACGACGATCGCGGGCCTGCTGGAGGAGGCGGCCCGCTCCGGGCGGGCGCGGGCGCTGGGCGTCGCAGGGGGCGACGGCAGCGTCGCGGCGGCCGCGGCCGTGGCGGTCGCCTCCGGCCTCCCGCTGGCGGTGCTGCCCGCGGGCACGCTCAACCACTTCGCGCGCGACGTCGGCGTGCGCACCCTCGAGGCGGCCACCGCCGCCGTCGGCTCGGGGCAGGCGGTCGAGGTCGACGTGGCGGAGGTCAACGGGACGCCGTTCCTCAACACCGCCAGCATCGGCAGCTACCCGGAGATGGTCCGCCGCCGCGACGCGCTGGCCGGGCGGCTGGGCCGGTGGACGGCGATGGCGGTGGCCGCGGCGCAGACGCTCCGCCGGGGGACGCCGGTGTCGCTGCTGCTCGACGGGCGGCCCGTGTCGGTGTGGGTGCTCTTCGTCGGCAACGGCCGCTACACCCCGCGCGGGCTGGCCCCGGCGTGGCGGCCGCGGCTGGACGACGGGCTGCTCGACGTCCAGTACCTGCGCGCCGACGTCCCCCTCAGCCGCACCCGCGCCGTCCTCGGCTCGCTGCTGGGCCTGAGCCCGCACGTCTCCGGCTACGCCCAGGGCCAGGCGCGGCGGGTGCGGGTGGTCTCCCTGTCGGGCCCGCAGGCCGTCGCCTACGACGGCGAGACCGGGGCGCCGGCCACGGCGTTCGACTTCACGAAGCACGGGACGCTGACGGTCTACTGCCGCCGCACCGCTTGACCCAGCGGAGTGGCGGCGATCTCACTACGGTCCGAGCAGGGGTGTCCCGGCGCGTACCGGGGCACTGAGCCGAGCCAGAGTCCCCGAACCGAAAGAGGTCACCCATGTTGGTCCGCCGGATCGCCCGGCCGCTGCTCGCGTCGTCGTTCGTCTACGGCGGCATCGACACCCTGCGCAACCCGCAGAGCCGGGTGCCGGGTGCCGCGCCGGTCGTCGAGCAGATCGCCGCGAAGGCCGACGAGCAGCTGCCGGTGCAGGTGCCCCGGGACGTCGAGCAGTGGGTGAAGATCGACGCCGGGGTGAAGGTCGCCGCCGGCTCGCTGCTGGCGCTGGGCAAGCTGCCCCGCCTGTCGGCGCTGGCCCTCTCGGCCAGCATCGTGCCCACCACGCTGGCCGGGCACCGCTTCTGGGAGCACGACGACCCGAAGGAGCGCTTCGGGCAGCTGTCGCACTTCCTCAAGAACCTGGGGCTGCTCGGCGGGCTGCTGATCGCCGCCGTCGACACCGAGGGCAGGCCGTCGGTCGGCTACCGCGCCCGCCGCGCCGCCACCAAGGCCGCCGACGCCACGGAGAAGAACCTGGAGAAGGCCCAGAAGCGGGCCGCCCGGGCCCAGCGCAAGGCCGAGAAGAAGTACAAGAAGGCCTCCCGCTGAGCGATCCGCTCCCGCCCGCGGCCGCGCTCCGGAGGATCGCCTTCCTCCTGGAGCGCGCCCGCGAGCCCACGCACCGCGTGTCGGCCTTCCGCACCGCCGCGGCTGTCGTCGACACCCTCGGCCCGGACGAGCTCGACCGGCGGATCCGCACGAGGACGCTCACCGACCTGCGCGGCATCGGGCCGAAGACGGGCGCGGCGATCGTGCAGGCGCACGCCGGCGAGGTGCCCGAGTACCTGGCCCGCCTGGAGGAGTCCCACGGCGAGCTGGTGCCGCTGGCCGACGACGTCGCGGAGTTCCGCGCCCTGCTGCGCGGCGACCTGCACGTGCACTCGGACTGGTCCGACGGCGGCAGCCCGATCCGCGAGATGGCCGAGGCCGCCATCGGGCTGGGCCACGAGTACCTGGCGCTGACCGACCACTCGCCCCGGCTGACCGTCGCCAACGGGCTGTCGGCCGAGCGGCTGGAGCACCAGCTCGACGTCGTCGCCGCGCTCAACGAGGAGCTCGCCCCGTTCCGGATCCTCACCGGCATCGAGTGCGACATCAACGTCGACGGCAGCCTCGACCAGACCGACGAGCTGCTGGGGCGGCTGGACGTCGTCGTCGCCAGCGTGCACTCGGACCTGCGCGCGGACTCCGCGGCGATGACCGAGCGGATGCTCACCGCGGTGGCGAACCCGCACACCGACGTCCTCGGGCACTGCACCGGCCGGCTGCTGGTCCCCCGCGAGCAGCGGGAGGGACGACGGCAGCGGCCGCGGCCGGAGAGCGCCTTCGACGCCGAGGCGGTGTTCTCCGCCTGCGTCGAGCACGGCACCGCGGTGGAGATCAACTCCCGGCCGGAACGGCTGGACCCGCCGCTGCGGCTGCTCACCCTCGCCGTCGACCTGGGCTGCGAGTTCGCCGTCGACACCGACGCCCACGCGCCCGGTCAGCTCGACTGGCAGGGCAACGGCTGCGAGCGGGCGGTCGAGTGCGGCGTCCCGGCCGAGCGGGTGGTCAACACCCGCAGCGCCGACGACCTGCTGGCCTGGACCGGCGGTTAGCCCCCCGGCGCGGCCTGCGCCTGCCAGCCCGCCCACGCCGAGGCGACCATCTCCTCGACGCCGTGGGCCGCCGTCCAGCCGAGTTCCCGGCGGATGCGCTCGGCCGAGGCGACCACCCGTGCCGGGTCGCCGGCACGCCGCGGGGCGACCACCGGCTCCGACCACGACTCGCCGGCCGTGCCGGTGACCCGCCGGATGGTCTCGACCATCTCCCGCACCGACACCCCGTCGCCGCGGCCGATGTTGGCCGTCAGCGCATCGACGCGCCCCTCGGTCAGGGCGGCCGCGGCCGCGACGTGCGCCGAGGCGACGTCGGCGACGTGCACGAAGTCGCGGATGCAGGTGCCGTCGGGGGTGTCGTAGTCGTCGCCGAACACCTGCGGCGGGCGCCGGGCGCTGAGCTGCCGGAACACCAGCGGCACGAGGTTGGCCGCGCCGCGGTCGGCCAGCGCTGGGTCGGCGGCGCCGGCGACGTTGAAGTAGCGCAGCGCCGCGTAGCGCAGCCCGGTGGCCGGGGCGACGTCGGCCAGCATCTGCTCACCGATCAGCTTGGTCCGCCCGTACGGGTTCACCGGCAGGCACGCGGTGTCCTCGTCGACCAGGTCGACGTCCGGCGCGCCGTAGACGGCGGCGCTGGAGGAGAAGACGAACTGCTCCACGCCCGCGGCCGTGACCGCCTCGAGCAGGGCGCGCAGCCCCTCGACGTTCTCGCGGTAGTAGCGCAGCGGCTGCCGGACCGACTCCTCGACCTGCTTCTTCGCCGCCAGGTGCACCACCCCGCGGACGCCGTGCTCCCGCAGCGTGCGGGCCACGGTCGCGCCGTCCGCGACGTCGGCCACCACCAGGGGGACGTCGCCGAGGCGGTCCGCGACGCCCGAGGAGAGGTCGTCGAGCACGACGACCTCCTCGCCGGCGTCCCGCATGGCCACGACGACGTGCGACCCGATGTAGCCGGCTCCGCCGGTGACCAGCCACGTCACGGGCGGAGCCACCCGCCGGCCGGGGCGGGCGCGCACCGGGTCCGTCGCACAGCCGACAACCTAGGGCGGCCGCCCTCGCCACGCAGCAGCGGGCCGGTCACGCAGGACGGGGGGCCGCCACGGAGGGTCACGACGAACGCCGCCGCCAGGGGACGGGGCGTCAGCCGCCGACCCTTCGGATCAGTGAGTGCTCCGGCACATGCGGTGACGTCTCGCCCGGTCGTCGTCGACGGGATCCCGGCGGTCGACCACGCAGCGTGAGTACGGGCCTGGCGCGTCTCGTTGCCGCGCGGCAAGGGGTTGACCCTTCCGCCGGGCGTCGGCATGGTCCGCCGCACGCGATCACGGGGACGCGCACGTCAGCGGCGCCCACCCGACGATGGAGGGTGGGACACATGGAGCCGCGGGAGGACGTCGCATCCGCGCGCGCCGTCCCCACGCGCCCGGCCGCCGCCACGCGCTGGGCGCGCCGGCTGGTGCTGTCCGCCGCGCTCTCCGCCGGGTTCTGGACGGCGCTCGGCCTGTCCCACGACGTCTCCGCCGCCGAGGAGGCGCACCCCGCCGCGGTCGCCGCGGTCCTCGACGCGGCTCCGGTCCGGCCCTCCGCGGGCGCGCCTGCGGCCGGCGAGGCCGCCTCGCCCAACCCGCTCGACGCCCCACCGCCTCCGGCCGCCGGAGGACCCGGCAGCGGGGGTCCTCCGCCCGGTCCCGAGCCGGAGCCGACGGCGGGTGACGGGACACCGGGAGCCCCCGGTGTCCCGGTCCTGCCCGCCCCGGCACCCTCCGCGCTCCGCCCGGCGTGCCCGGAGGAGACCCGCGCCGATGCGGCGCCAGAGCAGTGCGACGCCGGCGGTGGAGAGACCGGCACGGCGACGCCTCGGCCCCCGACCTGTCTCTGATACACATATCCGAGCCCACGAGAGTGTACTAGATCTCGTATGCCGCCTCATCGAAGAAAACAAAAAACTGTCGCCCAAGATCCCGATCTCGACGGCGTCGTTGTGTGTCTACTCTCCACTCGCGATGTCTCACAACAATAACGCGCAGCCGCGCCTCTATCAGCGTGTGCTCCTGC
>NZ_NVPT01000156.1 GCF_002802985.1 Geodermatophilus chilensis
TGTAGCACATGAAATGGCGCGTGCCGAGGGTCAGATGTGTATCACAGAGAGCCAGAGATCGCGGAGATCAGGGACCGCAGCACGGGGGAGACCCCTCAGGCGCCGCCGGGGCGGCGATTTCCGCGGAAACCGCCGCCCCGTCCCACTCCTGAAGGGCTCTCCCCGTGCTGCGTTCCATGAACTCCGCGATCTCCGGTCTGCGCGCCCACCAGACCAAGCTCGACGTCACCGGCAACAACATCGCCAACGTCAACACCGTCGGCTACAAGGCCTCCCAGACCGTCTTCGAGGACACGCTGTCCCAGGTCATGCGCAACGGCTCGGCGCCCACGGCGCAGGCCGGTGGCACCAACCCGGCCCAGGTCGGCCTCGGCGTCAAGATCGCCGGCATCACCACGAACTTCGAGCAGGGCTCGGCCCAGAACACCGGCCGCTCGACGGACTTCATGATCAGCGGTGACGGCTTCTTCGTCACCCGCGCCGGCAACGAGCAGCTCTACACGCGCGCCGGCTCGTTCAACTACGACGCCGCGGGCAACCTGGTCACCCCGGACGGCGCCCTGCTGCAGGGCTGGATGGCGACCGACGGCGTCGTGGACACCAACGGCGCGATCCGCACGCTGACCGTCCCGTTCGGCGACGTCATGCAGCCCACCGAGACCGACACCGGCGCGGTCGTGGGCAACCTGTCCAGCGCGGCGGCGACCAGCACCGGCGTGCAGACCCAGATGACCATGTACGACGCCCTGGGGACGGCGCACCAGATCAGCCTGTCGTTCACCAAGACCGGCGACAACACCTGGAGCGTCGTCGCGCGGGACGAGAAGGAGAACGTGCTCGCCAGCACCGCGGGCCCGCTGGTGTTCGACCCGGTCGCGGGCAGCCTGCCCGCCGGCTCGCAGACCTTCGAGATCACGCCGGACGCCAGCATGGCCGGCAGCTGGCCCGGCCAGATCACCATCGACCTGGCCGACCTGCGTCAGTTCGGCGGCCCCTCCGGCCTGACGCCGGCGCGGGTCGACGGCAACGCGATGGGCAGCCTGCAGTCCATCTCGCTCAGCGGCGACGGCACGGTCATGGGCGTCTACTCCAACAACCTGCGCGAGCCGATCGGCAAGCTGGCGCTGGCCACCTTCGCCAACCCCGGCGGCCTGGCGAAGGCCGGCAACAGCTCCTTCCGGGTGGGCGACAACTCCGGTCAGCCGGCCATCGGCGAGCCCGGCGGCGGCGGTCGCGGCACGCTCATCGCCGGCGCGCTGGAGATGTCCAACGTCGACCTGGCCGAGGAGTTCACCGGGCTGATCGTGGCCCAGCGCGGCTTCCAGGCGAACAGCCGCGTCATCACCAGCTCCGACGAGGTCCTGCAGGACCTGGTCAACCTCAAGCGCTGATGAAGGACCTCCCTCCTCCCCGCCACTCGTAGAAGGACCCCGTCCTCCCCGCCCCTCGCAGGCTCGGGGCGGTGCCCTGGACGGGGCCGGCGGGCCCCTGGAGGGAGGCCACGCGGCCCGGTCCCTCCCGAGCGAGGGGCCGGGCCGCCGTCGTCCGCACCCCCGTGTCACCGCAGGTCACACGCCTCACCCCTGGGGGTGAGGCGGCCTGTTCGGCTCAAGGCGCGCCCGCGCCAGGCCGAAGAGAACTGCAGATCGGCAGCCTGCGCGAGCGGTCGCCGTCATCCCCTCCCCGATCGAGCAAGAGGACCCACCGTGATCCGTGTGACGCGCCTGAACGGAGAGCGGTTCGCGCTCAACCCCGACCTCGTCGAACGGGTCGAGGGCCACCCCGACACCGTCGTCTTCCTGGTGGACGGCACCAAGTACATCGTCTCGGAGAGCGTGGAGGACGTGCTCGTGGAGATCCGCGAGTACCGCGCCAGCATCCTCGCCACGGCGTACGAGATGGACCGCGGCACCTACCGCTCGCCGGCCCGTGCTGAGGAGGCCGACGCGCGCGCCGCCGTCGTCCCCTTCCCGGCCCGCGAGGAGCGCTGACCCGTGGACCCCGCCACCCTCATCGGGTTCGTCGTCTCGCTCGTCGCCCTCCTGGCCTTCATGATCATGGAGGGCGCCGACCCGATGTCGCTGCTCTTCCTCCCGGCGATCATCCTCGTCATCGTCGCGACCTTCGGCGCGGCGATGTCCAGCCAGACGATGGACGACCTCAAGAAGATGCCCGGCTGGTTCAAGATGGCCGTGATGCCGGCCAAGGTGCCGCCGGCCACCGAGCAGATCCAGACCCTGGTGAGCCTCGCCGAGAAGGCCCGCAAGGAGGGTCTGCTCGCGCTCGAGGCGCAGGTCAAGGCGATCGAGGACCCGTTCCTCAAGCGCGGCCTGCAGATGGGCATCGACGGCACCGACCCCGAGGAGCTGCGCGCCGTCCTGGAGAGCGAGATCGCCGCCAAGAAGGCGGAGGACAAGGTCGCCGCCAAGTTCATGAACGCGATGGGCGGCTACGCCCCGACCATCGGCATCGTCGGCTGCATCGTCGGCCTGATGAACGTGATGGGGAGCCTCAGCGACCCGGAGGCGCTGGGCCCGATGATCGCCGCGGCGTTCGTCGCCACGCTGTGGGGCGTCATGGCCGCCAACTTCTGGTTCCTGCCGATGGGCGCGAAGATCCTGCGGGTCAGCGAGCTGCAGGCCGCGCAGATGGAGCTGCTGGTCGAGGGCATCGCGGAGATCCAGGCCGGTACCAGCCCGCGCGCCGTCCGGCTCAAGCTCAACTCCCTCATCCCGCCGAGTGAGCTGGCCAAGGAGGCCGCGTGAGCGCCGGCGGCCACGGCGGCCGCCGGCGCGGCAAGAAGCACGAGGAGGAGGAGCACGAGAACCACGAGCGGTGGATGGTGTCCTACGCGGACATGATGACGCTGCTCCTCGTGCTGTTCATCGTGCTGTACGCGATGAGCCAGGTGGACAAGCAGAAGTTCGCCCAGCTCGCCAGCGGCCTCTCCGACGCCTTCGGCACGCCGGTCTCGGTGATCCCGGCGGCCACGCCGGAGGGCGAGCCGCTCGACGGGCTCCCCGGGGCGATCGACATCGCCTCGGCCATCGCCCCGGAGAAGACCGTCTCGCAGGCGGAGGTCGACGCCGCCGCTGCGCAGGCCGCGCTCGCCGAGGCCCAGCAGGTCGCCGCCGAGGCCCGGGCCCAGTACGAGGACCTGACCGCGGTGCGGGAGCAGATCGAGGCCGCGCTGGCCGCCGCCGGCCACGCCGGTGCGGCCCGCTTCGAGATCGACGAGCGAGGGCTGGTCGTGCACATCGTGGCCGACCAGGTCCTGTTCGACGCCGAGCAGGCCGTGCTGCGACCCGAGGGCCAGCAGATCCTCGACGCGGTCGCCCCCACGCTGCGCGGGCTGCCCAACTCCCTCGGCGTCGAGGGACACGCCAACCACCTGCCGGTCACGCCCGGTGGGATCTGGCCGTCGAACTGGGAGCTGTCGGCCTACCGCGCGACGACCGTCGTCCGGTACCTGGCCGGCACCGGCATCCCCGGCGGCCGGATGGTCGCCAACGGCTACTCCGACACCCGTCCGATGGTGCCCCCGGCGGACCCCACCGCGATCAGCGTCAACCGCCGGGTCGACGTCGTGGTCCTGTCCACCGCCTCGGCGGAGGCCAACGAACTGCTCCCCGGCCTCGCCGCCGGGACCACCGACGCCGGCACCCCCCAGGAGGACACCCATGGCTGACAAGAAGAGCAAGAAGGACGAGACCCCCGAGGACGACGCAGCGAAGGGCGGCGGCAAGAAGAAGCTGCTGGTCGTCGGCCTGGTCGCGCTGCTCGCGGTCGCCGGCGCCGCGTACTTCTTCCTGTTCGCCGGAAGCGGCGAGGCCGAGGCGGCCGCGGAGCCCGAGCACGGCGGGTACGTCGCCCTGGAGCCGATCGCGGTCAACCTCGCCGGCGGCGGCTACCTCAAGGTCGGCATCACCCTGGAGATCACCGCGGAGGCCGCGGCTGGCGGACACGGTGGTGCCTCCGTCGACGGCGCCAAGGCCCTCGACCTGCTGATCTCGACCTACTCGCAGGCCCAGCCGGCCGACGTCGTGGGCGCTCGCGACGCGCTCAAGGAGGCCCTCGAGCAGAAGATCGTCGAGGCCTACACCGAGGACGGCGTCCCGATGGTCATGCACGTCTACCTCACCGAGTACGTCACCCAGTGATCTCGGGGGCGCACCCTCGGTGAGCCGCACTCGCATCACCCGCCACACCCGTCCGCCCTGACCGGCCGCGCCCCACGCCGCCGGTCAGGGCGGAGTCGTTCCCCGCCGATGAACCAGGGCGTGACCCGCCCCGAGAACGGACCCGCCCCCACCGGGCGCAGCCGCCGCGGCGAACCCCGCACCTACGACTTCCGCCGCCCCACCAAGCTCTCCCGTGAGCACGTGCGGGTGCTGCAGATCGCCCAGGAGGCGTTCGCGCGGCAGACGACGACCGTCCTCACGACGATGCTGCGGGCCGGCGCGCGCCTGGAGCTGCTCGGGATCGAGCAGCACTCCTACGACGACTACGTCGCCTCGCTGCCGGACCCCTGCTTCATCGTGACCTTCACGATCGAGCCGCTGGCCGGCAAGGGTGTGCTCGCCTACCCGCTCGACATCGCGATGGCCGTCGTCGACCACCTGCTCGGCGGCTCCGGCTCGGCCGACCAACCGGACCGGCCGTTGACCGTCATGGAGACGGCGATCACCAACCACCTGCTCGGCCGGCTGCTGCAGGAGTTCACCGCCTCGTTCGCGCACATCGTCGAGCTGCAGCCCGAGCTCAGCGAAATCGAGTACAACCCGCAGCTGGCCCAGGCCGCCTCCGGCTCCGACACCGTGATGGTGGCCTCGTTCGACATCGGGATCGGCGGCCGCAGCGGGGCCGCCACGCTGGTGCTGCCGTTCTCCTCCTTCCAGGTGCCGCTGAGCAACGCCGCCTCTCCGCAGCTGTCGGAGTCGGCCCAGGCCAAGCGGCGGCGCGCCTTCGAGGCCCTCAACGAGCGGCTCACCCACGTGCCGGTGGACGTCGGCGTGCGCTTCAGCCCGCTCGAGGTCTCCTCCGAGGACCTGCTCTCCCTCGCGGTCGGTGACGTGCTGCTGCTGCGCCATCCGCAGGACGCCCCGCTCGAGGTCACCACCAACGACGTGACCTTCGCCTACGCGATCGCCAGCAACCACCGCCGCCGGCTGGCCGCCGCCATCGTCCCCACCCCGGCCACCTCCCAGAACCCAGCCCAGAAGGACACCGCATGAGCGCCACCGTGGAGCACTCCCAGGCATCCGAGACCGTGATCGCCGTCGTGGCCTCCGCCGCACGGGCCGCGGCCGGGCTGGTGCCGGCGACCGCCGAGCTCGTCCCCGGCGCGCCGGTCAGCGACCCCGACGCCGTCCTCGTGCCCGCCACGGCCGCCGCCGCGGTCGCGGCCCGGCTCTCCGGCGAGGTCAGCGGGGACGTCGTCCTCGTCGTCTCGGCCGAGGTCGTCGACGCTCTCGCCAACTCCCCCGTCGGCCCGATGGACGTCGCCACCGCGCTGCGCCCGGCCCTCGAGGCCGCCGCGGCCACGCTGGGCCGGGTGCGCGTCGACGCCGAGCGCACCGAGGACCCGGACACCGCGATGGACGGGCTGCGGGACAAGGGCATGTTCGTCGCCGTCCCGCTGCTGACCGGCGACGGCACCGTCGAGGCGGTCTTCGCGCTGCAGGTGACGTTGCCCCAGGCGCGCACCCAGCGCGGCAGCCTGGACCTGCTGCGGCACGTGGCCATGGAGGTCACCGTCGAGATCGGCCGCACCCGGATGACCGTCGGCGAGCTGCTCTCCCTGCACCCCGGCGAGGTGGTCGAGCTCGACCGCGCCGCCAGCGCCCCGGCCGACCTGCTGGTCAACGGCACGCTCATCGCCCGCGGCGAGGTCGTCGTCGTCGACGAGGACTTCGGCCTGCGGATCAGCGAGATCGTCACCGACGCCTCCGAGATCGGGGGCCAGCCGGCATGACGTGGATGGTCATCCGGCTGGTGCTCTCGCTGGCCTTCATCGGCGCCGTCCTCTGGTTCGCCGCGCGGGTCGCGCAGAAGCGCGGTCTGGGCCAGGGCAACGGCCTCATCGAGGTCGTCGCCCGGCAGCGCATGGGCCGCACCAGCACCGTCAGCGTCGTCCGCATCGCCGATCGCGTGCTGGTCGTCGGCTCCACCGAGGAGCAGGTCACCCTGCTCGCCGAGGTGGACGGCGACGTGGTCGAGGAGGCGATCGCCGAGCGGCGGACGGCCACCACGCAGCCGGCCGTGGCCGGCGCCCCCGGCGCGCTCGCCGGCTCGGTGTTCGACCGCAACGGGTGGACGACGTTCGTCTCCCAGCTGCGGGAGCGGACGGTCCGCCGCTGATGACCGCCTCCCCCGCTCCCGTCCGGGGCGTCCCGGTCGCCCGGCGCGTGGGGCTGGTCCTGCTGCTCGCGGCGCTGCTCGGCGTCGTGCTCGCGCTGCTGGCCGGTCCGGCGTCCGCCGCCCCCACCGCGCCGGTCGAGCCGACGGCCCCGGTCGCCCCCGTGGTCCCCACCGTCGACGGCGGCGTGGACATCTCGATCGGCGGCGGCAGCCCCAGCACCTCGATCACGCTGATCCTCGCAATCACCGTGCTCTCGGTGGCGCCGGCGGTGCTGCTGCTGGCCACGTCGTTCACCAAGATCATCGTGGTGCTCTCGCTGACCCGGAACGCGCTGGGCATGCAGATGTCCCCGCCGAACACCGTGCTCACCGGCATCGCGCTGTTCCTGACGCTGTTCGTCATGGGCCCGGTGTTCTCCGAGATCAACGAGGGCGCCGTCCAGCCGTACCTCAACGGCGCCATGACGGTGTCGCAGGCCTACGACGTCGGCGTCGTCCCGCTGCGGGAATTCCTGCTCGACAACACCCGCGAGGACGAGCTGGCGCTGATGGTCGGGCTCTCCGGCGAGGAGGCCCCGGCCGACGCCGCGGCCGTCAGCATGACGACCCTGGTGCCGGCGTTCGTGCTCTCCGAGCTCAAGAGCGCCTTCATCATCGGCCTGGTCGTCTTCATCCCGTTCCTGGTGCTGGACATGCTGGTCAGCGCCGCGCTCATGTCGATGGGCATGATGATGGTGCCGCCGGTGATCGTCTCCCTGCCGTTCAAGCTGCTGCTCTTCGTGGTGGTCGACGGCTGGGCGCTGATCACGACGGCGCTGGTGGGGAGCTACGGATGAGCGACGCCGACGTCACCGAGATCGCCGTCCAGACGATGACGGTCGCCGCCAAGGTCGCCGCCCCGGTGCTGCTGACCGCGCTGCTGGTGGGTTTCCTCATCTCGCTGTTCCAGGCGGCGACGCAGATCCAGGAACCGACCCTCTCCTTCGTGCCGAAGATGATCGCCGTGGCGATCGCGCTGCTGGTCACGGGCAACTGGGTGCTCTCCGAGCTGGTCAGCTTCACCCAGTCCCTGTTCGACTCGCTGCCCCGCCTGCTCGACCGGACGTAGCGACCGTGGACCTCGAGGTCCCGGCGGGCACCCTCGCCGCGCTGCTGCTCGGCACCGCCCGGGCCACCGGCTTCGTGCTGCTGGCCCCGCCGTTCAACTCCAAGGGCATCCCGGCCCCGGTGAAGGGGGCGCTGGCCCTGGCCCTGTCGGTCGCGCTGATGACCCGCATCGCCCCGGGGCTGCCCGAGCCCACCACGGGCTTCCTCGTCGTCGGTGCGATCACCGAGGTCGCCATCGGCGCGGCGCTGGGCTTCGTCGTGCACGTGCTCTTCGCCGCCGTCCAGTACGCCGGCGACCTCATCGACCTCACCGGCGGCTTCTCGCTGCAGCCGGCCTACGACCCGCTGTCGATGACGACCAGCTCCTCGGTCGGCCGGCTGCACTACCTGCTCGCCACGACGCTGCTGTTCACCAGCGGCGGCCACCTGCTGATCGTGCGCGGCTTCGCCACCTCCTACGAGGGGATGCCGGTCGGCGGGGCGGTGCCCACCGAGCAGCTGGCCCAGGTGCTGATCACCGCGCTGTCGTTGATGTTCCTGGCCGCGCTGCAGATCGCCGGGCCGATGGTGGCGGTGCTGCTGCTCGCCGACGTCGCGCTCGCGCTGCTCTCGCGCGCCGCGCCCGCGCTCAACATCTTCTCCTTCGGCTTCCCGGTGAAGATCATGCTGACGCTGGTCCTGCTGGGCCTGACCTTCCCGCTGCTGCCCCCGGCCCTGGACACGCTGCTCGAGCACGCGATCCGGGCCATGGTCTCCCTGCGGACCGGCTGATGGAGCCGACGACCGCCCGGCGAGATCGGCGATCCCGCACGGTTGCGCCCTCCCGAGCGTGCGAGATCGCCGATCTCGCCGCGCACGGGAGGAGGTGAGTCGTGGCCAAGGACGGGCCGGGTGGGGAACGGACAGAGGACCCCACTCCGCAGCGCCTCAAGAAGGCGCGCAAGGAAGGCCAGATCCCGCGGACCCAGGAGCTGGGCACCTGGCTCGGTGCCGCGGCGGCGAGCTTCCTGCTGCCGATGCTGGTGCGCAACGCCTTCGACGAGGTCGGCCGGATGTTCGTGCTGGTCGGCGTGGTGGTCGAGGACCCCCAGGTCGAGACGGTGACGTCCCTGCTCGGGCAGGCCCTGAGCACCTTCGTCACCGTCGCGATGCCGATGGCGCTGGCCCTCATGGTCGTCGGCGTCGTGGCGTCCGCCGCGCAGGGCGGGGTCACCGTCACCGGCAAGCCGATGAAGCCGACGTTGAAGAAGCTCAACCCCTTCCCCGGGATGAAGCGGATGTTCGGCACCCACGGACTGTGGGAGGCGACCAAGGCGGTCATCAAGACCGCGGCCCTGGGCACCGTCGTGGTCGTCACCAGTGACCGGGCCCAGCAGCTGGTGTCGTCGTCCGGCGCGCTGCCGCTCTCGGCGATCACCGCGACCTTCACCGACTCCGCCATCCTGATGATCCGCGTCGTGGCGGTCACCGGCCTGGTGATCGCGGTCGCCGACTACGTCGTCGTCCGCAAGCAGACGATGAAGAAGCTCAAGATGAGCAAGTACGAGATCCAGCAGGAGCACAAGAACTCCGAGGGCGACCCGCACGTGAAGGCCCAGCGCCGGGCCACCCAGATGGCGATGTCGCGCAACCGGATGATGGCCGAGGTCGCCACCGCCGACGTCCTGCTGGTCAACCCCACCCACGTCGCCGTCGCGCTGAAGTACGAGGCCGACCGGGGCGCGCCCCGGGTGGTGGCCAAGGGCGCCGACGAGGTCGCCGCGAAGCTGCGCGAGCGGGCCGCCGAGGCGCGGGTGCCGCTGGTGCAGGACGTCCCGCTGGCCCGCGCGCTGCACGCCTCCTGCGAGATCGGCCAGGAGGTGCCGGCGCAGCTGTTCACCGCGGTCGCGCGGGTGCTGGCGTTCGTCATGCAGCTGTCGGCGCGCGGCGTGCGCGGCGGCTTCCACCGGCCCGGCTTCGCCGCGCCGGACGTGGAGGGGCTCCCGCGCGCCAGCACACGTCGTTGACGGTGCCGCTGGGGCGGGCGTGACGGCTGGGATGGACGGCGGTGCCCCGCGGTGGGCGCTCTGCCGATGAGGGGTCCGTGCAGACACTGACGAAGGCCGCCGTCCCCATCGGCGTGGTGGCCATCGTCCTCATGCTGGTCGTGCCGCTGCCCGCCGCGCTGCTGGACCTGCTGCTGGGCCTCAACATCACCGTGTCGCTGCTGATCCTGCTGGTCGCCATGCAGATCAGGCGGCCCCTGGACTTCGCCGTCTTCCCGTCGCTGATCCTCATCGCGACGCTGTTCCGGCTGGCGCTCAACGTCTCCTCGACGCGGCTGGTGCTGACCGACGGCTACGCCGGCAAGGTCATCGAGGCCTTCGGGCACTTCGTGATCGGCGGCTCGCTGGTCGTCGGTCTGGTGATCTTCGTGATCCTGACGATCATCCAGTTCGTCGTCATCACCAACGGTGCCGGCCGCGTCGCCGAGGTCGGCGCCCGCTTCACCCTCGACGCGATGCCCGGCAAGCAGATGGCGATCGACGCCGACCTCAACGCCGGGCTGATCAACGAGAAGCAGGCCCGGAAGCGGCGCACCGAGGTCACCGCCGAGGCCGACTTCTACGGCTCGATGGACGGTGCCTCGAAGTTCGTCAAGGGCGACGCCATCGCCGGCATCATCGTCACGCTGATCAACCTCATCGGCGGGATGGCGATCGGCGTCATGCAGCTGGGCATGGCCCCGGGCGACGCCGTCTCCACCTACTCGCTGCTGACCGTCGGCGACGGCCTGGTCTCGCAGATCCCCGCGCTGCTCCTGTCGACCGCGACCGGCATCATCGTCACCCGCTCGGCCTCCGACGGGGACATGGGCTCGGACCTGATCGCCCAGCTCGGCCGCTTCAAGCAGCCGGTGCGGATCGCCGGCGGCGCCGCCCTGGCGCTGTGCCTCATCCCCGGCCTGCCCAAGCTGCCGTTCCTGGTCATCGGCGGGGTCTTCCTGCTCATGGCCTCGCGCATGCAGGAGACCCCCGACGCCGACGAGGACGCCGACCCGCAGGCCACCGCGGACGACGAGCCCCGGCCCGACTCCCCCGAGGCGATCGCCGAGAAGATGCGGGTCGACCCGCTCGAGCTCGAGGTGGCCTTCGACCTGGTCGACCTGGTGGACGCCTCCCGCGGCGGCGACCTGCTCGACCGCGTCAAGGCGCTGCGCCGGAAGGTCGCGATGGAGACCGGCCTGGTGATCCCGCTGGTGCGCACCCGCGACAACCTCGACCTGCCGGCCTCGCAGTACGTCATCTGGCTCAACGGCGTCCCCGCGGCCAAGGGCACCTCGCCCGCCGGCACGGTCCTGGCGATCGGCGACATGCTCGACGGGCTGCCCGGCCGGGCCACCCGCGAGCCGGTGTTCGGGCTGCCCGCGAAGTGGGTGCCGGTCGAGCTGCAGCGGCAGGCCGAGATGGCCGGTGCCACCGTCGTCGACCGCTCCTCGGTCATCACCACGCACCTGGCCGAGGTCGTCCGGCAGAACGCCGCCGACCTGCTCGGCCGGGAGGACGTGCGGCTGCTGGTCGAGATGGTCAAGCGGACCCACCCGGTCGTCGTCGAGGAGCTCACCCCGACGCTGCTCACGCTCGGCGAGATCCAGCGGGTGCTGCACGGGCTGCTCGAGGAGAACGTCTCCATCCGCGACCTGGTGCGCATCTTCGAGGCGCTCTCGGTCCGGGCGAAGGTCTCCACCGACGTCGACGGCCTGGTCGAGGCCGCCCGCGCGGCGCTGGGCTCGGCGATCAGCCACCCCTACGTCACCCCCGACGAGCGGCTGCACGTCATGACCCTCGACCCGGCGTTCGAGCAGCGCCTGCTGGAGGCCGTGCGGCAGAGCGAGGCCGGCCAGGTCCTCGCCCTGGACGCCGGCACGGTCGACGCGCTGGTCAACGGGTGCGGCGGCCTGCTGAGCGACGCCGAGCGACTGGGCCTGGCCCCCGTGCTGGTGTGCTCGCCCCAGGTCCGGGCCGCGCTGTCCCGCCTGATGCGTCAGGTCCTCCCCCGCCTGCCGGTGATCTCCTACACGGAGGTCTCCCGCACGGCCCAGATCGAGTCACTGGGAGTGGTGAACGGTGCCGTTGCCGTCCGTTGAGGCCGCCTCGCGCGAGGGCGCCATCGCCGCCGCGCGGGAGAAGTACGGCTCGTCCGTCCGGATCGTCGGCATCCGCCGCGTCCGCACCGGTGGGGTGATGGGCTTCTTCACCACCGAGCGCTTCGTCGCCGAGGTGGAGGAGGCCGCCCCGCCACCCGTCGTCGAGCGCCGGCCCGCGTCGAAGGCCGAGTCGATGGCCCGCATCGAGGCCGCGCTGCGCCGCGACCCGGTGCTGCCCGACCCGGTCGACGAGGTCGCCGACCTGCTCGGTGGCGGCGGGCACCAGCCCTCCGTGGGGCTGTACTCGCGAACCTCCGCGCCGCGCGCCGCCCGTCCGGCTGCGGCGAAGGGCTGACCCTTCTACACATATGCAGCCTGCCACGACCCCCAACCGGTGACCTTCAGTGGGCACCTGAATATCACAACAAATACATCAACTAA
>NZ_NVPT01000157.1 GCF_002802985.1 Geodermatophilus chilensis
CGACCGGGTGTCCGACCGGACGGGGGTGCTGCTCGCGGACATGTGCATCGCCGGCTACTGGGCGGCCGCCTTCTCCCGGGTACCCGGACCTCGCCGGCTGGCCTTCCCGCTGGGCTGGGGGACGCTCGGCTACGCCTTCCCCGCCGCGATCGGGGCGGCGCTGGCCGGCCGGGGCCGCACACTGGTCCTGATCGGGGACGGCGGCTTCCTGTTCGCCTGCGGGGAGCTGGCCACCCTCGCCCAGGAGCAGTTGCCGGTCACCACCGTGATCGTGGACGACGGCGGCTACGGAATGCTGCGGTTCGACCAGGTGCACACCGGCGTTCCGACCCGCGGCGTCGACCTGACCACCCCGGACTTCGTCGCCCTCGCCCGGTCCTTCGGCGTCCCGGCCCGGGCGGTGGACGGCTTCGGCGCGGAGTTCGCCGCCGCGCTGGCCGACAGCATGGCTGCCACCGGCCCGGACGTGCTCGTGGTGCGCGCGGCGCTCACCCCACCGCCGTCCACCTCGCCGCGCTGGTACCGGCGCCGGCAGGCGGTGCCGTGATCGACAAGCGGGTGGCCACGCTGGCCGAGGCCGTCGCGGACGTCGCCGACGGTGCGACCGTGCTCGTCGGCGGCTTCGGCAACTCCGGCGTCCCCGTCGAGCTGGTGCACGCCCTGCTGGAGCAGGGCGCCCGGGACCTCACCGTGGTCACCAACAACGCCGGCAGCGGCGAGACCGACATCGCGGCGCTGATCCGCGAGCGGCGGGTCCGCCGGATCATCTGCTCCTATCCGCGCTCGGCCGGCTCCGTCTGGTTCGAGCAGTTCTGGCGCGCCGGGGAGATCGAGCTCGAGCTGGTCCCGCAGGGCACGCTCAGCGAGCGGATGCGTGCGGCCGGGGCCGGGCTCGGCGGTTTCTTCACGCCGACCGGCGCGGACTCGCTGCTGGCGGACGGCAAGGAGGTGCGGGTCCTCGACGGCCGCCGCCAGGTCTTCGAACGGCCGCTGCCCGCGGACGTCGCGCTGATCAAGGCCGACCGCGCCGACCGCTGGGGCAACCTGGTCTACCGCACCGCCGCCCGCAACTTCGGGCCGACGATGGCGACGGCCGCCGCGCTCACCGTCGTCCAGGTGCGGGAGTTCGTCGAGCTCGGCGGGCTGGACCCGGAGGCCGTGGTGACGCCGGGCATCTTCGTCGACCGCGTGGTGCAGGTGGCCAGGTGACCGAGCTCGCGAGGTCACGCAGGGGCACAGCATCCCCGGGCACGAGGCCGACGAGCGCCAGCGAGGAGGGCTCGTGATCCGCCCCCTGTCACCGACCGACGTCGCCCGCCGGGTGGCCCGCGACATCCCCGACGGCTCCTACGTCAACCTCGGGATCGGGCTGCCCACGCTGGTGGCCGACGTGGTGGGGCCGGACAAGGAGATCGTCTACCACAGCGAGAACGGGATCCTCGGGATGGGACCGGCGCCGTCGCCCGGCGAGGAGGACCCGGAGCTGATCAACGCCGGCAAGCAGCCGGTGACCCTGCTGCCCGGCGGCTCCTTCTTCCACCACACCGACGCGTTCGTGATGATGCGCGGCGGCCACCTCGACGTGAGCGTGCTCGGCGCCTTCCAGGTGTCCGAGACCGGCGACCTGGCCAACTGGGCCACCGACGAGGCCGCGTTGCCGCCGGCCGTCGGCGGGGCCATGGACCTGGCCGTGGGCGCGAAGCGGGTCCTCGTCATGACCACGCACACCACGCGCGACGGCCGACCCAAGCTGCTGCCGCGCTGCACCTACCCGCTGACCGCCGCGGCCGTCGTCGACCGCGTCTACACCGACCTCGCCGTCCTCGACCTCTGCCCGGAGGGCTTCGTCGTCCGCGAGGTCGCCCCCGGTGTCACGCCCGAGGGGCTGCAGGCGGTGACCGGCGCCCGGCTCACCTTCGCGCCCGACCTGACCGTCGTCCACCCCGACTGACCGACCCGACGTCCCTGGAGGCAACGATGCCCCGTCCCGCCCGGACCCTCGCCGCGCTGGCCGCCCTCGGCCTGCTCACCGCCTGCGCCGAGCAGGGGGGTGGTGGGACGGCCGGGAGCACGGACGGCGACGCGGCCGCCTACCCGACCGAGGAGATCCGGCTGCTCGTCCCGTACGGGGCCGGCGGCCCGACCGACCTGACCGCCCGTGCGTACGGCGCCTCCCTGGAGGAGGAGCTGGGCCAGACCGTGGTGGTCGAGAACCTGCCCGGCGGGTCCGGGGCGACGGCGACCCAGGAGCTCATCGCCGCCGAGCCCGACGGATACACCCTGTCGCTGGTGACGGCGGGCACGCTGGTCCTCACGCCCCTGGCCAACGAGGTGGGTTACACCAAGGACGACGTCACGGCGATCGGGATCATGGCCGAGGTGCCCTCCGTCCTCGCGGTGGGCGCCGACTCCCCGTACCAGTCCGCGGAGGACTTCTTCGCCGCCGCCCGGGCGGAGCCTGGCCGGCTCACCGTCGCCGTCCCGGGCGCCTCCACCCCACAGGGCATCGAGCTGCAGCGGCTGCGCGAGGAGTACGGCGTCGAGGTGACGGCGGTGCCCTTCAACGGCAACGCCGAGATGACCACGGCGCTGCTCGGCGGCAACGTCGACGCGGTCCTCATCAACGCCTCGTCCGACGTCACCGCCAACATCGACGCCGGGGAGTTCCGCCCGCTGGCGGTGTCGTCGGAGGAGCGGTTGTCCTGGCTGCCGGACGCCCCGACCCTCGTGGAGTCCGGCTTCCCCGAGCTGACCCTGTCCGGGTCGACCTTCGGCCTGGCCGGACCGGCCGGGTTGCCCGAGGAGGTCGTCACGGTGCTCGAGGACGCGCTGCGCACCGCCCACGACGACCCGGCGGTCGTCGAGCAGGTCGGTGAGGAGTACATCGACGAGGAGTTCCGCGGGGCCGAGGACCTCCAGCAGGTGCTGGACGGCACGCAGGAGGTGTACGAGCCGCTCCTCGGCAGCTGAGCCCTCGATCCACCAGCGGCCCGGAGCCTGCTGATGACCGGGGGAGGCGGCCGCCGTTCGCCCCGCGCAGCAGACTGACGTCGTGTCCGCCTGGCTGCTGGTCCACCCGCCGCTGCTCGGCCCCGCGGTGCTGCAGCCGCTGGCCGGGGAGCTGCGGCGGCGGGGGAGCGGGGTCGTCGTCCCGGATCTGCGCGCGACGGTGCGGACGGCGCCCGGCTGGCCGCAGCGCTGGGTCGCCGCCGCGGCCGCGACCGGGTCGGCCGAGGTCGTCGTCGGGTTCTCGGGGGCGGGGATCGTGCTGCCCGCCGTGGCGGCCGCGGTCGGCGCGCGGCGGGTGGTGTGGCTCGACGCCGTCCTGCCGACCGGCGCGTGGCCGGAGGAGATCCGCGCGCTGACCGTCCCGCTGGTGCGCGCGGGCCGGATCGCCGACTGGACCAGCTGGTGGGGTCCCAACGCCATGACCGGGCTGCTGCCCGACGAGCGGGTGCGGGCGGCGGTGCTCGCGGAGGGGCACGAGCTGCCGGCCGACTTCTACGACGTCGCCGTCCCGGTGCCCGCGGAGTGGCCGGACGACGACGTCCGGTACGTGCACCTGTCGGCGTCCTACGACGCCGAGGCCGCCGTCGCGCGGGCGCGCGGCTGGATGGTCGTGGGCGACGGCACCGGCGCGCACCTGGACGTCGCCAACGAGCCGGGGCGGGTCGCGGACCTGCTCGGCTGACCGGGCTCACCCGTGCGGGTGGGGCCCGCCCGGTGCGCTCAAGCGCTGGACCGGGTCCGCCGAGACCGAGGGGGACGCACTCTCCGACGGAAGGCCAGCAGTGGACGAGGCACCGGCACGGCCACCGGCCCGCGGCCTGCAGGTCGCGGTCCTCTCCGGGGTGCTGGCGGCCGGGCTGACCGTCGCGCACCTCGCCGCCTCGGCGCTGGGAGCCGGCTCCCAGCAGGTGCTGCTGCACCTGCTGCTCAGCGGCGTCGCAGCTGCCGGCGCCGCCGCCCTCGCCGCCCGGCGGGTGCGGCGGACCGAGGCCGACCTGGCCCGGCTCGCCTTCTCCGACGTCCTGACCGGGCTGGCCAACCGGGCGCTGTTCACCAACCGGCTCGACCTCGCGCTGCGCCGCACCGCGCGCAGCGGGGGCGAGGTGGCCGTCGTCTTCCTCGACCTCGACGGCTTCAAGGCCGTCAACGACAGCCTGGGTCACGCCGCCGGGGACCGGCTCATCCGCGAGGTGGGCCGGCTGCTGCAGTCCGCCGTCCGCACCGAGGACACGCTGGCCCGGCTGGGCGGCGACGAGTTCGCGATCCTCGTCGAGCGCTCGCCCGGTGTGGAGGAGGCCACCCGGATCGCCGAACGGGTGCTCGCCGCGCTCGCCGGCCCCGTCGACCTGGGCGGGCAGCGGGTCACCGTCTCGGCGAGCATCGGCATCGCCACCGGCGACGTGGCGGCGACGGCGTCCTCCCTGCTGCGGGACGCCGACAACGCCATGTACTGGGCCAAGGGCTCGGGACGGGGCCGCTACGTGCTCTTCAACCCGCAGATGCGCTCGGCCGCCGCGGAGCGCCGCCAGCTCGAGGCCGACCTGTGGGCCGCGGTCGCCGGCGGGCAGTTCCGGCTGGTCTACCAGCCCGTGGTCGACCTGGGCAGCGAGCGGGTCACCGGCTTCGAGGCGCTCCTCCGCTGGGAGCACCCGACCCTCGGCGTCCTGCTGCCCGAGCGCTTCCTGCCGGTGGCCGAGGAGATCGGGCTGGTGCCCGAGATCGGCCGGTGGGTCCTCACCGAGGCGTGCGCCACCGCGGCCGCCTGGCGCCGCGACCACCCGGCCGCGGCCGACCTGTCGATGGCGGTCAACGTCTCGCCGTCCCAGCTCGGGTCGCCGAGGCTGCTCGACGACGTGCGGACGGCGCTGTCGAGCAGCGGGCTGCCGCCGTCGGCCCTCGTGCTCGAGCTGACCGAGTCGGTGCTGGTGCGCGACCCGGTGCTGGCCGCCGAGCGGCTGCACGAGCTGCGCGGCCTCGGCGTGAAGGTGGCGCTCGACGACTTCGGCACCGGTTACTCGTCGCTGTCGCACCTGCGGCAGTTCGCCGTCGACATCCTCAAGATCGACCGGTCGTTCGTGGACACCATCGACGACGCCGGGGCCATGCCGGCCATCCTGCGCGGCCTGATCACCCTCGGACACACCCTCGACCTGCAGATCGTCGCCGAGGGCATCGAGCAGGAGCGCCAGCGCACCCACCTGCGCGACGGGCGGGTCGCGCTGGCACAGGGCTACCTGTTCGCGGCGCCGCTGGAGCACACGGACGCCGAACTGCTGCTGCTCGGCGGCGCCAGCACGCCCACCGAGGGGACCGGCACCGCAGCCCCCGCCTGACGCCCGTTCCGCTGCGCCCGCTCCGCGTCTCCCGCTGCTCGCCCTCTCTCGACGATGATCATGGGGTTGTCGCAGCCTCGGGCGGTGTGTCCGCGCGTGTCGCCGGCAACAACCCCATGATCAACTTCGGTGGCTCGGCGATCACGTACCCCCGCCGCGGGGCGGGCCCGGGTGACAGCTCGGGATCTGCCCCCGGGTGTGCAGCCGATCGGGGCAGATCACGTGGCGCTGCTCGGCTGACTTCGCAGGTAGACGCCGCGTCGGCGGGGTAGGGCGCCGGGCATGACGGTGATCGGGTTCCACAACTCCCACGAACAGGTGCACCCCGCCGAGCTGCTGCGCGCGGTTCAGCACGCCGAGGAGGTGGGCTTCACCGCGGCCATGTGCTCCGACCACCTCGAACCCTGGAACGAGCGGCAGGGCCACTCCGGCTTCGCCTGGTCCTGGCTCGGTGCCGCCCTCGCCACCACCGGCCTGCCCTTCGGCGCGGTCAACGCCCCCGGCCAGCGCTACCACCCGGTGATCATCGCCCAGGCGATCGCCACCCTCAGCGCGATGTTCCCCGGCCGCTTCTGGGTCGCCCTCGGCTCCGGTGAGGCCATGAACGAGCACGTCACCGGGCACGTCTGGCCGCGCAAGGAGTTGCGCGACGCCCGGTTGCGCGAGTGCGTCGACGTCATCCGCGCCCTGCTGGCCGGCGAAGAGGTGAGTCACGAGGGTCTGGTGACCGTCGACCGCGCCCGCATCTGGACCCTCCCCGAGCAGCAGCCGGCCCTCATCGCCCCCGCCGTCAGCGCAGCGACCGCCCGCCGGCACGCGGAGTGGGCCGACGGTCTGGTCACCATCAACCAGCCGCACGACGTCCTCCGCGAGGTGATCGCCGCCTACCGCGACGGCGGCGGCCAGGGCACGCTCACGATCCAGGTGCACGTCTCCTGGGACACCGACCCCGACCGTGCCCTGGCCATCGCCCACGACCAGTGGCGCAGCAACGTCTTCCCGCCACCCCTGTGCTGGGACCTCGACACCACGAAGGCCTTCGACCAGGCCAGCGCGCACGTCACCCCCGAGGCGGTCACCGAGTCGGTGCGCGTCTCCGCCGACCTGGGTCAGCACGCCGCGTGGATCGCCGAGTACGTCGAGCTCGGCTTCGACCAGGTCTACCTGCACCACGTCGGCAAGGAGCAGCGGCCGTTCCTGGACGCCTTCGGGGAGCACGTCCTGCCGCAGCTCGACGTCAGCCGCCCGGCCCCGGCGGTCGCCGTCGACCCGGCCGGCCCGCCGCAGCCGCGCCGTCCCCACCAGGAGCCGCAGCCCGCCGTCCTGCCGTGAGCACGGACGTCACCGTCCGCCTGCTGACGGAGGACGACGCGCCGGCGCTGACCGCGCTGCTCGTCGCCAACCGTGACTTCCTCGCCCCGTGGGACGCCACGCGTCCGGAGGAGTACCGCACCGAGGAGTTCCAGCGCCGCGATGCCGCCCGGCTGCTGGGGCTGCACCGGCAGGGCGCCGTCCTGCCCGGGGTGGTCCTTCTGGACGGTGAGCCGGTCGGGCGCATCTCCGTGCACAACGTCGTCCACGGGCCCTTCCTCTCCGGCGACCTCGCTACTGGGTCTCCCGGCACGCCACCCGCCGCGGGGTCGCCACCGCCGCCGTCGCCGCGATGGTCGTTCGGCGAGGTCGGCCTGCACCGGCTGCAGGCCGGCACCCTGCTGCACAACGCCGCCTCCCAGCGGGTGCTGCGCAGGAGCGGGTTCACGCCGATCGGCGTCGCCCCGCGGTACCTGCGCATCGCCGGCGAGTGGCAGGACCACCTGCTGTTCCAGCTGCTCGACGAGCCCGGGATGCGGTAGGGAGAGCGTCATGCGCATCACCGACACCGCCGATCTCTGGTGGAAGAACGCCGTCGTCTACTGCCTGGACGTCGAGACCTACATGGACTGGGACGGCGACGGCTGCGGTGACCTCCCGGGCCTCGCGCAGCGCATCGACCACCTCGCCGACCTCGGCGTGACCTGCCTGTGGCTGATGCCCTTCTATCCGACGGCCGAGCGCGACGACGGCTACGACATCACCGACTTCTACGGCGTCGACCCGCGGCTGGGCACCCACGGCGACCTGGTCGAGGTCATCCGCACGGCCAACGACCGCGGCATGCGGGTCATCGCCGACCTGGTCGTCAACCACACCTCGATCGAGCACCCGTGGTTCCAGCGGGCCCGGCAGAGCCGCGACGACCCGTTCCACGACTTCTACGTCTGGCGGGACGACGAGCCGCCGGACACCTCCGACCAGGTCGTCTTCCCCGACCAGGAGCAGGGCGTCTGGACCTTCAAGGAGCCCACCGGCGAGTGGTACCTGCACCGCTTCTACAAGGAGCAGCCCGACCTCGACGTGGCGAACCCGCGGGTGCGCGACGAGATCGCCAAGGTCATGGGCTTCTGGCTGCAGCTGGGGCTGTCCGGCTTCCGCGTCGACGCCGTCCCCTTCTTCCTGGAGACCCAGCCCGACGACGAGGAGTGCTTCCCGGAGCCGCACCGGTACCTGCGGTCGCTGCGCCAGCTGCTCGGCCGCCGGACCGGCGACGGGATCCTGCTCGGCGAGGTGAACCTGCCGCACGAGCAGCAGGTCGAGTTCTTCGGTGGCGCCGACGGCGACGAGCTGACGATGGTCTTCGACTTCGTCGGCATGCAGGCGCTCTACCTCTCCCTGGCCCGCGCGGACGCCGGCCCGCTGAGCACCGCCCTGGAACAGCGCCCCGCCGTCAACCCGGACAGCCAGTGGGCCACCTTCGTGCGCAACCACGACGAGCTGACCCTCGACAAGCTCACCGACGACGAGCGGCAGGAGGTCTTCGCCGCCTTCGGTCCCGAGGAGCGCATGCAGGTCTACGGCCGCGGCCTGCGCCGTCGGCTGCCGCCGATGCTCGACGGCGACCCGCGCCGGGTGCGGATGGTCTACAGCCTGCTGTTCTCCCTGCCCGGCACCCCGGTGCTCTTCTACGGCGAGGAGATCGGCATGGGGGAGGACCTCGACGCCGAGGGCCGGCTGGCGGTGCGCACGCCGATGCAGTGGACGCCGGACCTCAACGGAGGCTTCTCCACCGCCGACCCCGACCGGCTGCCCGGGCCGGTGGTCGACGGCGGGTTCGCCCCGCAGTTCGTCAACGTCGCCGACCAGCGCAACGACCCCGACTCGCTGCTGTCGTTCATGCGGCTGCTCGTCCGCCGCTACCGGGAGTCGCCGGAGCTGGGCTGGGGCACGTTCACGGTCCTCGAGCAGCCGCACCCCGAGGTCTTCGCCCACCTGTGCAGCTGGGACGACGGCGCGCTGGTCGCCGTCCACAACCTCGGCCCGGAGCCGCGCACCGTCCCGCTGACCCTCGAGGGCTGCGGCGACGGGCACCGGCTGGTCGACCTGCTGGACGCCGGCGGGGAGCCGGTCGACGAGGACGGCGGGGTCGAGCTGCCCCTCGACGGCTACGGCTACCGGTGGCTGCGCGTCGTGGGCCCGGACAGCCGCCGGCTGGTCTGACGCAGCAGCGGCCCGGCGTCGCGGTGCACCACGTCGTCCGGCGGGGTGCCCAGGCCGGCCAGGGCGGCGACGAAGCCGCACGGCGCGGGCAGGTCGTGCAGCCACACCGGCTCCGGCCCGTCCCGGTGCAGCACCCGGGGCGGGGTGGACGGCGGGGTGAGGACCAGCCCGTCCGGCGGGACGTCGAGGCCCTGGCCGGTGGCCTTGAGCACCGCCTCGCGGCGCACCCAGCAGACGGTGAAGGCCCGCGGCTGCGCGGCGGCCGGCAGCCGGGCCACGTGCTCGCGCTCCGCGTCGGCCAGGGCGCAGGCGGCCAGCTCCTCGAGCTCGCCGGGCGCGAACCGGCCGACCTCCTCGACGTCCACGCCCACCGTCGTGCCGCCCGGCAGGACGGCGACGACGACGCAGTGGCCCGAGTGGGAGACCGAGAAGTCCGGGCCGTCGGCGTCGGCCAGCCGGGGCCGGCCGTGCGGTGAGCCGCAGGTGCTGCAGGTCCGGTCGATGCGCAGGTCGGCCGGCGGCGTGCCGAGCGCGGTGCCCAGCACCAGCCGGGCGACCGCGGCGCCCGCCGTCATCCGCTGCTGGTCGGCCGGGCGGGCCAGCCGCGCCCGCCGGTCCAGGTCGGCCTCACCGAGCAGCGCGTCGTGCTCGGGGCGGACGTCGCCGGGCCGGGCCCACCACACCTGGCACACCCCGGGCAGCGGCGCGGGGTCGGGTCCGGACCGTGGCCAGGGCGGCCGGCCGTAGGTGGGCACCGCGCGGGTCATCCGTAGCGGGAGAGTTCTGTGAAGAAGTCCTCGACGACCTGCAGTTCTCCGGCCGCGGCGATCTCGTCGTAGACCGCCTTGCCGACCGCGAGGTCGAGGACGCCGAGGCCGAACGGCGAGAACACGACGGGGCCGTCCTCGGGCACCGTCACCCGGCCGGCCATCACGTCGGCGAGCGTGCCGAGCAGGAAGTCCCGGTTGCCGGTCAGCTGCTCGACCAGGTGCGGTGAGGTGTCGGCCTTGAGGCAGTGCTCCACGTCGTCCACGACGTTGGTCGAGGCCAGCAGCACCTCCGGCGCGAGGTCGCGCAGCGACACGTGCAGCACCAGCGGGGCGTGGTCGAACCACGACACGTCACTGACGTGCGGCTCCCCGGCGATCGTGGCGAACACGACCAGGTCGCTGGAGCGGATGAGCTGCTCCGCGGGCTCATGCACGGTGACCCGGGCCGACGTCCCCGACTGCTCGAGGTACCCGCGGAAGCCGGCCGCGCTGTGGGGCGACAGGTCGTGCACGCCGATCTCGTCGAACGACCAGCCGGTCGCCGCCAGATAGGTGTGGATGTAGCGGGCGATCAGGCCCACCCCGAAGAAGCCCACCCGCGTGGGGCGACTGCGCCCCCGGCTGAGCCAGTCGGCCGCGGCCGCTGCGGACGCCGCCGTCCGGCTGGCGCTGATGACCGAGGCCTCCATGCAGGCGAACGGGTAGCCGGTGTCGTGGTCGTTGAGGATCAGCACGGCCGACGCGCGGGGGATCCCGGCCGCGACGTTGTCCGGGAAGCTGGAGATCCACTTGATGCCGTCGACGCGGACGTCGCCGCCGATCGAGGCCGGGAGCGCGATGATCCGGGACGACGGCCGGTCCGGGAAGCGCAGGAAGTAGGACGGCGGGTTCACCGAGTCCCCGGCCCCGTGGAGCCGGTAGGTGGCCTCGACGAGCTCGACGATCTGCTTCTCGCGCCCGTGCAGCGCGGACTGGACCTGCGCGCCGGGGACCACCGCGAACGGCGGCACGACGGCGCTCACCGGGCACCCGCCGGGACCGTCGGCGAGCAGTCGGCCAGGTGTACCGGGTCGGCGAGGGCGACCAGCACCTCGCGCGGGCCGGTGTAGGCCTCACGGCTGTGCGCGGTGCGCACGTTGTCGACCAGGAGCAGGTCGCCGTCCTGCCAGGGCTCGCGGGCGGTGTGCTGCTCGTAGACCGCGTTGAGCAGCGCGACGACGTCCTCCCCGATGGGCGAGCCGTCGCCGAAGGCGGTGGTGAACGGCAGCCCCTCGGGGCCGTAGACCTCGACCAGGTACTCGCGCACCTCCTCGGCCAGCGTCCACTCGTTGAGGAAGGCCACCTGGTTGAACCAGCAGCGCCGGCCGGTGACCGGGTGCCGGACCACGGCGCTGCGCCGCTGCCGGGTGCGCAGCCCCCCGTCCGGCTGCCACTCCGCCTCGATGCCGTTGGCCCGGCAGTAGGCCTCCACCTCGCCGCGGTCGCCGGTGCCGAACGCCTCGGGCCACGGGGCGCCGATCTCGTCGTTGTAGCTGCGCAGCAGCAGCCAGCCCTCGCGCCCGAAGCGCGCCACCAGGTCCGCCGGGAGTGCCTCCAGCACGGTCGGTGCGTCGGCGACCGCGGTGGCCCCGCCCGTGTCCGGCGCGGTGAGGCAGGCGAACAGCAGCAGGCCGGGGAACTCCAGCGCGTAGCTGAGCTCGTGGTGCATGCACATCGGCTGGTTGGCCGGCCAGGGCGTGGCCGAGTACAGCCCGCCGGGCTGCGGCTGCCGCGGCGCGAAGGCCTCCCGCTCGGCCACCAGCCGGTCGGTCAGCCGGCCGGCGACGGCCGCGACCGTGTCCGCGTCGGCGAGACCCAGGCCGCGGACCAGCAGCGACCCGTGCTCGAGGACGGCGGCGCGCAGCGGGCCGCGGTGCTCGGCGGCCCAGGCCGTGGGGTCACCGGGGGAGCCGGCGTGCAGCACCGGGGGGCTGCCGGGGCGCAGCTCCACGTCGAGCAGGGACGGGGACGTCATTCTCTTCAACTCATCCGCCGCTGCAGAGGACGCCTGCACGTGTATCCCGCTATATGCTGTGCTTCGGCATCAACTGTCTAGAACGTAAGCGATA
>NZ_NVPT01000158.1 GCF_002802985.1 Geodermatophilus chilensis
GCGGCCGCGGCCGGAGGAGCCGCCCGCGGGGTTCGTGCCGGGCTTCGAGCCGACCTGGTCGGCCCGGGCGGACCTGCCCGACCCGCGCGTCGCCGGACGCCGACTGCTGCTGCTCACCCTCGAGGGGCTGACCGGCCGGCGTCCCCTCAGCCAGGTGCAGCCGTTCACCGCCCTCGGCGTCTACGCGGCCCTGACCAGCGGCCGCCGGCCCCGCTGGTGCGCCGGCGGCACCGCCCCGGTGCTGCTCGGTCCGGTGCACGTCTGCGAGCCGGTCGACGGGGTCGCCGAGGTCAGCGCGGTGGCCCGCCGCTCGGGCCGGGCGCACGCGGTCGCCGCACGGCTGGAGGGCATCGACGGCCGGTGGCGGTGCACGGCCCTCCAGATCGGTTGAAGGACCCCCTCCTCCCCACCCCTCGCAAGCTCGGGGCGGGACCCGAGAGGGCGCCAGCGGTGCTCACGCGCGCGAGGGCGCTCCGTGGCAGACCTTGTACTTCTTGCCCGAGCCGCAGGGGCACGGCGCGTTGCGAGCCGGCTCCTTGGTGCCGGTCACCGTCGCGGTCTTGGCCGCCTTGGTCCGGCCGCTCTCCTTGGGCGAGGCGTCCAGACCGGGAGCCGAGTAGCTGAGCTGGTCGTCGCGGTGCGGGTCGTCGAGGCCCTTGACCGAGAGCTCCGGACCGGCGTCCGAGGACACCGGCTCCTCGACCTCGGGCTCCACCGGGGCGGCCTCGGGCGCGGCGTGCCGCGGCCGCCGCGCCGAGGAGCTCCGGCGGGCGGCCGGGGTCGGCGCAGGCGCCTCGGGAGCAGGAGCGGGGGTCCCGGCGGCGGCAGCCGGGGCCGCCGCGACCCCGTCCCCCTCGACCGGAGCGGGAGCCGGCCGGGCCGGGGCCGAGGCCGACGGAGCCGGGGCCGAGGCCGACGGAGCCGGCCGGGCCGGGGCCGAGGCCGACTGAGCCGGGGCCGAGGCCGACGGAGCCGGGGCCGAGGCCGACGGAGCCGGGGCCGAGGCCGACGGAGCCGGCCGGGCCGGGGCCGAGGCCGACGGAGCCGGAGCCGGGGCCGACGGAGCTGAGGAGACCGGCGCCGACGGGGCGGGGGCGGTCGGCGCGGCGGGTGCCGGTGCAGCCGAAGCCGCCGCGGCCTGCGCCGCCCGGGCAGCCGCCGCCTGGCGGGCCAGCACCCGCGCCGTCCCCTGCTGGGCCGCCGCCAGCGCCTTGGCCTCGGCCTCGGCCTGCTTGGCCCGGGCCTCGGCGTCCTGCTGGTCCTTGGTCTTGACCTCCAGGTTGAACAGGAAGCCGACCGACTCCTCCTTGATGCCGTCGAGCATCGACATGAACATGTCGTAGCCCTCGCGCTGGTACTCCACGACCGGGTCGCGGTTGGCCATGGCGCGCAGGTGGATGCCGGCCCGCAGGTAGTCCATCTCGTAGAGGTGCTCGCGCCACTTGCGGTCGAGCACGCTGAGCAGTACCCGCCGCTCGAGCTCGCGCATGACCTCCGAGCCCAGCGCCGCCTCGCGCTCCTCGTAGGCGCGGTGGACGTCGTCGAGCAGCTCGCGCTTGAGGACGTCGGCGGTCAGCGCCGCCTGGTCACCGTCGGCCACCCGGTCGATCAGCTCGTCGCGGTCCAGGCCCACCGGGTAGAGCGCCTTGAGGCCGGTCCACAGCTGCTCGAGGTCCCAGTCCTCGGCGTAGCCCATCTCGGTGGCGCCGTCGACGTAGGCGCTGACGACCTCGTCGACCATCGTGCGGACCTGCACGTGCAGGTCGGCACCGTCGAGCACCTTGCGCCGCTCGGCGTAGATGACGGTGCGCTGGCGGTTGAGCACCTCGTCGTACTTCAGGACGTCCTTGCGGACCTCGAAGTTCTGCTGCTCGACCTGGGTCTGCGCGGACAGGATCGCCCGGCTGACCATCTTGGACTCGATCGGCTGGTCGTCGGGGACCCGCAGCGTGGTCATCATCGACTCGAGCATCGGGCCGTTGAAGCGCCGCATGAGGTCGTCGCCCAGCGACAGGTAGAACCGCGACTCGCCCGGGTCCCCCTGCCGGCCGGATCGGCCGCGCAGCTGGTTGTCGATGCGCCGGCTCTCGTGCCGCTCGGTGCCCAGGACGTAGAGGCCGCCGGCCTCGGTCACCTGCTCGTGCTCGGCGCGGACCTGCTCCTTGGCCTTCTCCAGCGCGCTGTCCCAGGCCGCCTCGTAGTCCTCCGGCGTCTCCGCCGGCGACAGGCCGCGGGCGCGCAGCTGCTCGTCGGCGATGAAGTCGGGGCTGCCGCCGAGCTGGATGTCGGTACCGCGGCCGGCCATGTTGGTGGCCACGGTGACCGCGCCCAGCCGCCCGGCCTGGGCGACGATGTGCGCCTCGCGCGCGTGGTTCTTCGCGTTGAGCACCTCGTGCTTGATCCCGCGCTGGAGCAGCAGCTTGGAGAGCACCTCGGACTTCTCGACGCTGGCCGTGCCGACCAGCACCGGCTGGCCGGCCTCGTGCCGCTCGGCGATGTCGTCGATGACGGCGTCGAACTTCGCCTTCTCCGTCTTGTAGATGACGTCGGAGCGGTCCTCCCGGACCATCGGCCGGTTCGTCGGGATCGGCACGACACCCAGCCCGTAGGTCTGGGAGAGCTCGGCCGCCTCGGTCTGGGCCGTGCCGGTCATCCCCGACAGCTTCTCGTAGAGCCGGAAGTAGTTCTGCAGGGTGATCGTGGCGAGCGTCTGGTTCTCGTCCTTGATCTGCACCCGCTCCTTGGCCTCGATGGCCTGGTGCATGCCCTCGTTGTAGCGCCGGCCCGAGAGCACGCGGCCGGTGAACTCGTCGACGATGAGCACCTCGCCGTTGCTGACGATGTACTGCTGGTCGCGGTGGTAGAGCTCCTTGGCCTTGAGCGCGTTGTTCAGGAAGCTGATCAGCGGGGTGTTGGCCGCCTCGTAGAGGTTCTCGATGCCGATCTGGTCCTCGACGAACTCCACGCCCTCCTCGGTGATGGCGACCGTGCGCTTGGCCTCCTCCACCTCGTAGTGGACGTCGCGCTGCATCATCGGGGCCAGCCGCGCGAACTCGGTGTACCAGCGGTGCATCGCCGGGTCGCCGGCCGGGCCGCTGATGATCAGCGGGGTCCGGGCCTCGTCGATGAGGATCGAGTCGACCTCGTCGACGACGGCGAAGTGGTGCCCGCGCTGCACCAGGTCGGCCTTCTTCCAGGCCATGTTGTCGCGCAGGTAGTCGAAGCCGAACTCGTTGTTGGTGCCGTAGGTGATGTCGCAGGCGTACTGCTCGCGGCGGTGCTCCGGGCGCTCGCCGGAGAGGATCACGCCGACCGACAGGCCGAGGAAGCGGTGCACCCGGCCCATCCACTCGGCGTCGCGCTTGGCCAGGTAGTCGTTGACGGTGACGACGTGCACGCCATTGCCGGTGAGCGCGTTGAGGTACGCGGGCAGGACGCCGGTCAGCGTCTTGCCCTCACCGGTGCGCATCTCGGCGATGTTGCCCAGGTGCAGCGCGGCGCCGCCCATGAGCTGCACGCGGAAGTGCCGCTGGCCGAGGGTGCGGGTGGCGGCCTCACGGACGACGGCGAACGCCTCCGGGAGGAGCTGGTCGAGGGTCTCCCCCTCCTCCAGCCGCTCCCTGAACTCGTCGGTCTTCGCGCGCAGCTCCGCGTCGGTGAGGTCGACGACGTCGTCCGCCAGCGACTCGACCGCGTCAGCGATCTTGTTCAGTCGCCGGAGGGTCTTGCCCTCACCGGCTCGGAGGATCTTCGAGAACACCACTGTTCCAGCGTAGGCGGTGTCAGGTGCGAGATCCGGTCACCTGACAATCTGCCACGTGGCGTACGACCTCGACGACCTGCCGGACGGCCTGCTCACCTTCCTCACCGAGCGGCACCTGGCCACGCTGACCACGCTGCGCGCCGACGGGAGCCCGCACGTCGTCCCGGTCGGGGTGACCTACGACGCGGCCGCCCGCACCGCCCGGGTCATCACGTCCGGGACGTCGGCCAAGGCGCGGCACGTGCGCGCGGGGAGCCCACGGGTCGCCGTGTGCCAGGTCGACGGCCGCCGGTGGGTGACTCTCGAGGGGACGGCGGTGGTGCGCGACGACCCGGCCGCGGTCGCCGACGCCGAGGCCCGCTACGCGCAGCGATACCGGCAGCCGAGAGAGAACCCCGCGCGGGTGGTCCTGGAGATCTCGGTCGACCGGGTGCTGGGCAGCGCCTGAGCGAACACTCAGTCCTGCATCGACGGCGAGGAGTCGCGCCGCGTCCTGTGGGACCACGAGACCACCGCGGCGACCAGCAGCAACGACGACGGCACCACGAACACCATCCCGATGCCCAGTCCTGTGAGCAGCGACCACGCGAGCGAGACCACCGCGAGGGCCGCGAGCAGCGCAGGCCGGCACCGTCCTGCTCGCGCGCTCCGCCCACAGGGCGATGGCGGTGCAGGCCAGCGGGATGCCGAACAGGACGAGGACGAACGAACCGCTGTCCGCCCACACCGTCCGCCCGTACCAGGCGGCGAGGCCGACGACGCACAGGAGCGCGACGACGATCAGCCCCTGGGCTCCCCGAGAACGGGATGCCATGCTCAGCCACCTCTCACACCGGTGTCGAACCGTTCGACGTCGTCGTCGTGGATGACCTCCTCCGAGTCCTCCGCGAGGGCGCACCCCGGACGACGTCGACGTGGTGTTCCGCGCCTGCCAGGACCCGGAGCACCGGCGGTGGCTGCCGAACCTGCCGGAGCCCTGCACGCGCGCCGACGCCGAGGCCTTCGTGACCGGCGTCGCCGTCCGCGGGCGGGCGGAGGGCCGGTAGCTGGTCCGCGCCGCCGAGGCCGACGGCGACGTGGTCGCCTCCTGCGGCCTGCACCACCGGCAGGACCACGGTCTGCTGGGGCCCGAGACCGGCCACTGGGCGAAGGACCCGTGCCTCCCGGCCCTCGCACGCTCGGGCCGGGACCCTGCACGGGGGGCCGGGCGCTCGGGCACGGCGCGGTGCGGGTGCACCTGTTCACCGACGTGGCGAACACCGCGTCACAGGCGGTGGCGGAGCGGGCGGGGTTCGCCCGGGAGGGCGTCGTCCGTTCCTGTCCGGCGTACCGGGAGGGCCCGCGTGCGGAGGTGGTGTTCTCCGGACGCGTGCGGGGAGGGTGAGCGGGGCGGGGGTGCGGGGTCGCCGCACCCCCGCCCCGGCGTCAGGACCGGGCCGCCGCGGGCTCCGCGGACGAGGCGGACTGCCGCGCGGCGGCGCCGTCCAGTGGCGCGTCGACGAGCCGGATGAGGCCGTAGTCGTAGGCGTGCCGGCGGTAGACCACCGTCGGCTGCCCGGTGTCGGCGCACATGAAGAGGAAGAAGTCGTGGCCGACCAGCTCCATCTCGTGGAGGGCCTGGTCGACGTGCATCGGGGTGGCGGGGTGGTGCTTCTCCCGCACGATCTGCCCCGGCAGGTGTTCGTCGAGGTCGGTGACGTGCGGCCCCTCGGCGAGCTGCCGGTCGCGGTCGAGGGCCTCCAGGACGTCGGTGTCGGGGGCGGCGCCGCCCACCCGCACCGTCGCCGGGGTCCGGCGTCCGTGGTGGACGCGACGGCGGTCGGCGGCCTTGCGCAGGCGGTGGTCGAGCTTGCCGACCGCGAGGTCCAGCGCCGCGTAGAAGTCGGGTGCAGCCGCCTCGGCCCGGATGACCGGTCCCTTGCCGCGGAGCGTGATCTCCACGCGTTGGCACTTGCCGGACTGGCGGGGGTTCTTCTCGTGGAAGAGCTCCACGTCGATGCGGAGGATCTTCAGCTTGCCGTCGAAGCGTTCGAGGCTGCCGACCTTGTCCTCGACGTGCTGTCGGTAGTGCTCGGGGACTTCGACGTTGCGGCCACGGACCACGATCTCCATGAGACCTCCCGGTCGTTCGGGGGTGTGCTCGAACCCACGCTAGTCCCGGTTGCCGGGTCCCGACAGTCGATCTGCCGGACCCCCGCCGGGACCTGCCGGGACGCCCGGGGCAGCCCGCCGCGGGGTGGCCGCGACGACCGCGGCGAGCACCGGCGGACCCTCCCGGCCGGCCGCCGGCGCGAGCACCGCGGCCGCCTCGGTGAGCGTCGCGCCGCTGGTCACGACGTCGTCGACGACCACGAGCACCGCCCCGGCGGGCAGCGCGCGCGGACCGGGACGCAGCGCGAAGGTGCCGGCCAGGTTGGCCCGTCGCTGCGCCGCCGAGAGGCCCGCGGAGTCCGCGGCGCGCCCGCTGCGGCACAGCAGCCGCGCCTCGGCCGCCGGCACCCCCGCCGCCCGCAGCTCGGCGACCGCGCGGGCGGTCAGCTCCCGGACGTGGTCCCGGCCGCGGGCGCGCAGCGCGGCGGCGCTGCTGGGCACCGGGACCAGCCGGACCGGGCCCGGGGGCGCGGACAGCCCGGCGAGCACGCCGGCGACGGCCAGCGCGAGGGCGGCGCCCAGCGGGCGGGCCAGCTCGGCCCGGCCGCGCTCCTTGAAGGCGTTGACCGCCGGGCGCACCGGCCCGTCGTAGGCGCCGGCGGCCACCGTCGGCGGGAAGCCGGCCGGGAAGCGGCGCGGCTGGGCCAGGTGCGGGACGGCGAGCAGCGCGGCGCACCGCCGGCAGAGGACGGCGCCCGGCACGCCGCAGCCGGCGCACTCGCGCGGCAGCAGCAGGTCGGCCAGCGCCGCGAGCACCCCGCCGTCCACCCCGGCAGCCTCGCGCCCCGCGACCGCCGCGCCCAGGGCCGCCGGTCATCTGTGGACGGCGAGCGCAGCCCGGCCGCGGGGGCAGGAACGGCCCCGTCCGGAAGGCTCGCCGCGGCCGCGTCCCGGGTCCCGCTGGCCCCGTCCAGAGGCTCGCCGCGAGCCTGCGAGCGGTGAGGAGGACGGGGTCCTTCTCCGAGGGGTGGGGAGGACGCGGTCCTTCCACGGTGAGAGGGACGGGGTCCTCTTTCAGCCTGGGTAGAACGGCTCGGTGCCCGGCTGCGGCTGCTGACCGCGGACCAGGGTGACCCAGGTGCCCCCGGCGACCTGCCACTCCCAGATGGTCCCGCCGGCGCTGACCAGCGGCGGGCGCCCGGGTGCGGCGGCGACCTCGGTGGCCTGGCTGGGCAGCCCGGCGGTGGGCACCGGTGAGAGGTCCCACCCGTCGACGCCGACCGTGTAGGGCAGGGTGCGGTCCTCGCCGGCGTCGCCGGCCAGCACCAGCAGGCTGCCGGAGGTCCGCCACGCCACGTCGACGACCTGGCCCAGCGCCGGGGCGACCTCGCGCCAGTCACGCAGCGCCACGGGCCCGTCGTCCGAGCGGACGACGGTGCCGACGTACAGGCTCCGCCGCTGGCCGTCCTCGACGACGACCGCGGCACGCACGCCGTCGGGCGAGAGCTGCAGCGCCGTGGCCCGGCCCAGGCCCGGCAGCGTGACGGCGTTGACCGCCTGCGGTGGGCCGCCGGCGGGCACCCGCACCACCGTCGAGCCGTCGCGGACCAGCCAGAACTCCTGCCGGGTCGGCGCGACCGTCGGCGCGGTCAGCGAGCTGCTGGGCAGCACCGGCGTGAGGTCGCTGCCGTAGGAGCCGGTGAGCAGCGTCGCCTGGCCGTCCCGCTGGGTCACCCCGACCATCTGCGTCAGCTGCCCCGTGCTCGGGTCGGTCGCGACCGCGGCGCTGGACAGCCCGTAGTCGCCGGCACCGGCCGGCCCCGGCGCCGGCGCCGGGGCGTCGGTCGCGGTCCACAGCGCGCCGTCGACGAGGAAGTGCCCGACCGCGTCGACCGGGGCGGCGTCGGGGTCGAAGGCCGCCCAGGTGTCGACGGTCTGCGTCGACGGCACGCCCTTGAGGCGCAACGGGTCCCCGTCGACGAGGACCTCCACCGAGCGCACCGAGCTGAGCTGGCCGAGCGTCCAGACCAGCTGGGCCGAGAGCCCCGCGAGCCGGGACGGCGAGGCGTCCGCGACGCCGGTCAGGTCGACGTTGACCGCCTGGGCGGAGACCGTCAGCGTGCTGCCCAGCGCGGCGCCCCCGAGCTCGTTGACGACGCCCGCGGCCAGCACCGCCGAGGGCCCCTCGAGCAGCCGCTCGACCAGCACCGTCGGCTGCGCCTCCCCGCTGATCAGGTACCGCGGGTCGGGGACGACGCGCTGACCGGTCGGGTCGAGGAAGTAGAGGTCGCGCCGCTCGTAGAGCCGCTCGAAGTCCGGCTCGAGCATGAGCAGCCCGTCCGGCGGGTCGCTGATCCGCCACTCGCCGTCGACCTGCTGGAGCCGGAACTCCCGCGAGTAGACCTCCTGGCCGCCCACGGTGAACCCGCCGCGCTGGTCGATCGTGCCGACCAGCTCGCCGGTCACGACGACGGTGCCGGCGTCGGTGGTGACGGTGGCGTAGTCGGCGCCGAGCACCGTGATGCCGGCGTCGTCCGACCACGACCCCTGCGGCTCGGGGGCCAGGTGCTCGCGTGCCACGGGGTGCCCGCGCACGGTGCTGGCGGCGGCGTCGAGGAAGCCGCGGACGACCTCCTCCGGCGTGGCGCCGGGCTCCGGCGACTGCGGCTCGATGCCGACCGGGGTCTCCGCGCGCGGTGGTGCCTGGGTGATCTGCACGGGCGCCGAGCTCGTCGGGACCGTCGAGCAGCCGCCCACCAGGGCCAGCAAGGCCATCAGGGCGAGCGGTGCCAGGACGACGCGGTGGCGGGTCACCCGGCACCCCGTGGACGGCGCAGGACCGCGGGCCGCAGCGGCAGCGGCGAGCTGCTGAGGTCGGCGCCGGCGCTGAGCGGCAGCGTCAGCCGGAACTGCGCGCCGACGCCGGGCTGCCCCCACACCTGCAGCCAGCCGCCGTGCAGCCGCGCGTCCTCCAGGCTGATCGACAGCCCCAGCCCGCTGCCGCCGACGGTGCGGACCCGCGAGGGGTCGGCGCGCCAGAAGCGGTCGAACACGTGCTGGGCCTCGGCCGAGGAGAGCCCCACCCCGTGGTCGCGCACGGTGACCGCGGCCGCCGTCCGGTTGGCCGCCCAGGTGATCTCCACCGGCTTGCCGGTGCCGTGCTCGATCGCGTTGCCGACCAGGTTGCGGAGGATGCGCTCCACCCGGCGGGCGTCGACCTCGGCGATGACGTCCTGGGCCGGGCCGGACACCGTCAGCTCGCAGCCGTGCCGCCCGGCCAGCGCCGACATGCCGGCCGCCACCCGGCGCACGAGTGCACCGAGGTCGGTCGGCTCCCAGTCGAGGACGGCGGCCCCGGCGTCGTAGCGGCTGATCTCGAGCAGGTCGGTGAGCAGCCCCTCGAAGCGGTCGAGCTCGGTGTGCATGAGCTCCGCGGAACGGGCCACGTGCGGGGGGAAGTCCGCGCGGGACTCGTAGAGCACCTCGGCGGCCATCTGCACCGTGGTCAGCGGCGTGCGCAGCTCGTGCGAGACGTCGGAGGTGAAGCGCTGCTGCAGCTGGGAGAGCGACTCCAGCTGGGTGATCTGCCGCTGCAGGCTGTCGGCCATCGCGTTGAAGCTGGTCGCCAGCCGGGCGAGGTCGTCCTCGCCGCGCACGGCCATCCGCTCCTCGAGCTGCCCCTCCGCCAGCCGCTGCGCGATGCCCGCGGCCCGGCGCACCGGGTCGACCACCAGCCGGGTCACGAGCAGGGCGATCCCGACGACGAAGAGGGTGAGCGCGATGCCGCTGATGACCACCGTGCTGCGGAACAGCGACAGGCTCTCGGCCTCCTGGTCGAGCGGGAAGGCGTAGTACAGCTCGATCTGCTCGGCGCTGCCCGCCCCGGTCGGCACGGGGGCGCCGACGAGGTAGGTGGGCCGGGCCAGCCCGCTGCCGTCGGGGACCAACGCGTACTGCGCGTACTGGCCGCCGGAGGCGACGTCGGCGCGCAGCTCGGGCGGGATCGCCGGGTAGATGCCGCGCTGGCTGACCGCGGGCGGCCGCTCGGAGTCGCCGGTCCGGTAGACCATGACGACCTCGAAGTCACCGGCCGGGCTGCCGCGCTCCTTGAGCTGCTTGACCGTCCGGTCCAGCGTCGCCCGCACGCTCGCGCCGTCCCCGGCGGCGATGCCCGCGACCTCGTTCTGCGCGTAGACGACCCCGGTCTGGACCTGGTCGATCGCCGCCTGCTCCTTGACCGACAGCAGCTGGTCGCGGATCTGGCTGAACAGCACCAGGCTCACGATGACCACCACCGTGCCGGCCACCAGCATGGTGATGGCACCGATCCGGACCTGCAGCGACGACCGCCAGGAGGCCGCCGCCTGGGCGGCCAGCCGCTGCGCCAGCCGCCGCGTCCGGCCGGCCCGCCGGCGCAGCCCGCGGCGCAGCGCGCCGAGGTCGGCCGACAGCGGACGGCGCGGCCGGGGAGCCGTCGTGCTCCGGCCCACGACCCCGGAGGACGACGGCGGCTGGAGCGACGCGTCGCTCGCGGGAGGCGCGGGCCGCGTGGTGCTCACGGCCGGCTCGATGGACCCGGGCTCACGGAGCGCATCGCTCCGCTCCTCGCCGACGTCACCGGTCGCCTCCGCGGTCGCTCCGCTCCTCGCTCGCCGAGCTCGCTGCGATGTTCACTCCCTGTCGGCTCCGGCCCTCGCTGCGGTGCTCACGGGCCGCTCCGCTCACGGCGGGCCGGCCTTGTAGCCGACTCCTCGCACCGTGAGCACGATCTCCGGCTTCTCCGGGTCCCGCTCGATCTTCGCCCGCAGCCGCTGCACGTGGACGTTGACCAGCCGGGTGTCCGCAGCGTGCCGGTAACCCCACACCTGCTCGAGCAGCAGCTCGCGGGTGAACACCTGGCGCGGCTTGCGGGCCAGCGCGACCAGCAGGTCGAACTCCAGCGGGGTCAGCGCGATGGGCACGCCGTCCCGGGTGACCTGGTGCGCCGGGACGTCGATCTGCACGTCGCCGATGCTCAGGTTCTCCGCCTGCCCGGACTCGCCGCGGCGCAGCTGCGCGCGCACCCGGGCGACGAGCTCCACCGGCTTGAACGGCTTGGTGACGTAGTCGTCGGCGCCGGCCTCGAGCCCCTGGACGACGTCGAGGGTGTCACCCTTGGCGGTGAGCATGACGATCGGGACGGTCGACTGCGTGCGGATGTCCTGGCAGATCTGCAGGCCGTTGCGGCCGGGCAGCATCAGGTCCAGCAGCACGATGTCCGGGCGGGTCTGCTGGAACACGCCCACCGCGCGGTTGCCGTCGGAGACGAACGCCGGTTCGTAACCCTCGCGTCGGAGCACGATGCCGAGCATCTCGGCGAGGGCGGCGTCGTCGTCGACGACCAGGACGCGGCCGCGGCTGGGCCCGTTCGGTGCAGCGGTGGGTGGCACGGCGACCATTCTGCGCTGCTCGGGGACGGAAGCGGGGACACCCGCCCGGAGTCTGCTCCGGACGGGTGTCCCCGGTGGGCGCGCGGAGGGTTCCGCCGCCAGCCCGGTGACGGCCCCCCTGCAGGGTCCCGCCGGCCCCGTCCCGGGTCCCATCCCGAGCGTGCGAGGGATGGGGAGGACGGGGTCCTTCTACGAGCGGCGGGGGGCAGGGGGCCGCCCGTCCGCTCCCGGCGGCGGGACCCTGCAGGGTGCGTCTCAGCGGTGTACGTCTCGTGACAACAAATATCACTAGATCTACCTCACATCATCCATA
>NZ_NVPT01000159.1 GCF_002802985.1 Geodermatophilus chilensis
GCCTCCACGGCCAGCTTCCTCAGCGGTGCGACCTGGACGTCGACGGGCGACCCCGTCCGCTCCCCCACCAACTCCGACGGCACCACCGCCGACTCCCCGTGGCCGCTGACGATCAGTCGGCCGGACGGCACCTCGACGACCGTCGAGCCCCCCGCCGGAGCGACCCTCGCGCAGGCCATCTCCTTCATCAACGACCAGGAGGACCTCGGTCTGCGCGCCAGCGCGGTGAACACCGGCAGCGGGTACCGCCTCCAGTTGACCAGCGCCACCTCCGGCAAGAAGGGCGACTTCTCCGTCGAGCCCACGGCGGGCTCCCCCTTCTCCCAGGTCTCGCTCGCGACGGACGCCGCGCTGCTCCTCGGCGACGACACGAGGATCAAGTCGGCCACCAACACCTTCGCCGAGGTGATGACCGGCGTCTCGGTCACCGTCAGCCAGAAGGGCGCCAACGCCGTCGTGGAGGTGGGCGAGGACCCGAAGTCCATCGCCACCAAGGTCAAGACGCTGGTCGACGCGGTCAACTCCGCACTGGCCACCATCAAGACCCACGGCAACTCCGACAAGGGCAGCACCGCCGCGCTCAAGGGCGACCTGGAGCTGCGCACGCTGACCAGTCAGCTGCTGCAGACCGTGTCCAGCGCGGTGAGCGGGGCGGGTTCCCCCGGCGCCATCGGCATCGAGCTGACCCGCAGCGGCACCGTCACCTTCGACGAGACGGCGTTCCTCGCCAAGCTCTCCTCCGATCCCGACACGGTGCAGCGGATGCTCGCCGGCGCGCCCGCCGACAGCACGACGACGCCGTCCACTCCGGCCGTCGAGGGGATCAGCCAGCGCCTGGAGGCCCTGGCCAAGCGGACGACGAACTCGACCACGGGCACGCTGACCCTGCTGGCGCAGGGCCGGGACACCCTGGTCAAGGACTTCGAGACGCGGATCGCGGACTGGGACCTGCGCCTGGCCGCCCGCAGGGAGACGCTGACCCGGCAGTTCACCGCCATGGAGACCGCGCTCAGCTCGCTCAAGAACCAGTCCTCGTGGCTGGCCGGACAGCTCGGTTCGCTGTCCAGCTCAAGCTGACGCCCGCCCGGCCGATCCTCCCAGTACCTCCCCGCTTCCCCCAGGAGACCGCCTGATGAGCACCGCCTCCCTCCGCTCCCGCTACCTCGGCGACTCGGTCGCGACGGCCTCCCCGCAGCGGATCCTCGTGATGCTCTACGACCGGCTGGTGCTCGACCTCGAGCGCGCCGAGATCGCCCTCGACAGCGGCGACCGCGCCGAGGCCACCGCGCAGATCCAGCACGCGCAGGACATCGTCTTCGAGCTCCGCGAGAGCCTGCGGGTCGATGCCTGGGAGGGCGGTCCGCGGCTGGCCGCGCTCTACAGCTGGATGATCACCGAGCTGGTACAGGCTGGCGTCAAGCGCGACCGCAACCGCGTCGCCGCCTGCCGGCAGATCGCCGAGCCGCTCCGCGACGCGTGGCGGCAGGCCGCCGCCACGCTCGCCGCCTCCCCCGCATGACCCCCGGTCGCCCGGCGGCGGCCGGCGACGGCGACGCGTCCCGTGACTGGGCCACGGTCCTCGACGAGCTCGAGGGTGAGGTGCTCGCCGCCGAGTCGACCCTCCGGTCCGACCGCGAGGACGAGATCGCCGCCTGGGGACGCCGCGCCGAGGACTGGGTCCCGCCCCCGTCGTCGCTGGGTCCGGTCCCCGAGGACCTCCGCGAGCGCGCCGCCCGCCTGCTGCAGCACCAGCTCGCCGTCGCCGAGGAGCTCGTCGAGCGGATCATCCAGTCCCGCCGGCAGCGCGACGTCGCCGCCCGGATGTCCTACGGCCCGCCCCGCCCGGTCGCCTCCTACATCGACCGGGCCCTCTAGCCCCACCGCAGCACTCCCCCGCCCCCCGTGGCGCCGGCACCCGGCGCCCCGGGGGGCGTCGTGCGTTGCGGGTGCGGCACGCGGTGCCGGAGCGTCGCGCCACGGGCCCGTCGTCTGCCGTCACACACCGCGAGTCACAGTCGGCACGTCCACCCCACCGGCGTACTGCCACCACTCCCGTGGGCCCGGCCGGTCAGGCGCCGCACCGCCGGTGCCGATGACTGCAGAGCACGGAAAGCACACCCCTCGCCACGGATCGGCGAACCACTCACTCGCTCGCGAGTGTCTCCTGCGTACCCGGAGGCCGATCGTGTCCCGCTGCCCTGCCCCAGGAACCGCCCGGTGATCGGCGACGTCACCTCGTCGGCCCTGCACTCCGCCCTGAGCGGGCTCGCCCAGCGGCAGCGGGTCACCGCCGACAACATCGCAAACCTGCAGACGCCCGGCTTCCTGGCCGGCCGCGTCGACTTCGAGACCGGCCTGCGCGGCGCACTCTCCAGCGGCCGGACGCCGACCGCCACGACCGGCACGGTCCGCCGCTCCCTGGAGCCGACCCGGATGGACGGGAACAACGTGAACCTCGACGCCGAGACCGTCATCGCCACGGAGACGGGGCTGCGCTACCAGCTGGCGCTCAACGCCCTCGACGGCAAGTACAACGTCCTGCGCACGTCGCTGCGGACCGCCTGACCATGAGCGAGCTCGCGAGCGGATCGATGAACGGAGCCACCGTGCGCACGCCGTCGACGAGCGCCGGCGGGGAGAGGGCATGAGCACCTTCGACTCGCTGGGCATCTCCGGCTCCGGGCTGCTCGTCCACCGCAAGTGGCTGGACGCCGTCTCGGACAACATCGCCAACATCAACAACGTCACCTCGACCGACCAGGACGCGTTCCAGGAGCGGCTGATCGTGGCGCAGGCCGTCGACTACGGCTCCGGCGAGGGCGGGGTCCGCGTGGCCCGGGCCGAGTACGGCAGCGCGGAGGGCCGGATGGTCCACGAGCCGGACCACCCGCTGGCCGACGCGAACGGCTACGTGAGGTACCCGGACATCGACCTGGGCGACCAGATGACCCAGCTGATCATGGCGCAGCGCGGCTACCAGGCGAACCTCGCCGTCGTCGAGCGCGCCACCACCGCCTACCAGGCCGCACTCCAGCTCGGGAAGGGCTGACCATGACGTCCCCCATCGGCGGCATCTCGTTCCCCTCGGCGATCACCGGCCTCGCCGGGGTCGCCGGGACGACGGCCACCCCCGACGTCGCCGCCACCACCGCGGCCGGCGACAACGGCTTCGCGTCGGTCCTGATGTCCTCGCTGGAGGAGCTGCAGGCCAAGCAGGCGACGTCCGACGGCCTCGCCGTCCAGGCCGCCACCGGCGACCTGCGTGACGTGCACGACTACATGATCGCGGCCAACGAGGCCAAGCTCGCCACCGACATGGTCGTGACCATCAAGAACAAGGCCGTCGAGGCCTTCAACGAGATCCTCAGGATGCCGGTCTGATGTCTGCTGCCCTCGCCGGGCCGCTGGAGCGGATCCGCTCCACGTTCTCCACGATCAGCCTCGGTCAGAAGGTCGTCATCGGCCTGCTCGGCCTCGGGCTGGTCCTCGGCGGGTTCTTCTTCTACCGGTGGATCACGGCCCCCACCTACGCCCCGCTGTTCTCGAACCTGGCCTCGACCGACGCGTCGGCGATCGTCGACGAGCTCAACGCCGCCGGCGTCTCCTACGAGCTCGCCGACGGCGGCGGGACGATCATGGTCCCGAACGAGCAGGTCTACGACCTGCGGCTGTCGATGAGCGGCAAGGGCCTGCCCGCCGGCAACGACACCGGGTACGCGCTGCTCGACGAGCAGGGCATCACCACCAGCGAGTTCCAGCAGCAGGTCACCTACCAGCGGGCCCTGCAGGACGAGCTGTCGGCGACCCTGGAGTCGCTGGAGGGCGTGCGCACCGCCGTCGTCCACGTGGCCCTGCCCGAGGAGGAGGTGTTCGCCTCCGACGAGGCCGAGCCCACCGCCTCGGTGCTGCTCGACCTGGCACCGGGCACCTCGCTGGACAGCGGCCAGGTGCAGGCGGTGACCAACCTGGTCTCCTCGAGCATCGAGGGCATGGACCCCGATCAGGTCACCGTCGCCGACGCCACCGGTGCGGTCCTCTCGGCGCCCGGCCAGGGCGTGACCACGGCCGCCGGCGACGCCCGTTCGCAGCTCGAGCAGGACTACGAGGAGCGGCTGGCCGCCAACGCCGAGGCCGTCCTCTCCCCGATCCTCGGCCCCGGCCGCGCCACGGTGTCCGTCCGGGCCGACGTGGACCTCGACCAGCGCAGTACCACCTCGGAGACGCACACCTACGAGGAGGGCACCCCGCCCATCTCGGAGAGCACGACGACCGAGGAGTACACCGGCAACGGCGCCGCCGTCGGCGGCATCCTCGGCCCGGAGAACCAGGCCGACGCCGGAGCCGGCGCCGGGGACTCCACGTACGACAAGGAGTCCACGACGGCGAACAACGCCGTCGGCACCACCGTCGAGACCGTCGAGGGCGCGCCCGGGCGGGTCAACCGGCTCACCGTCTCCGTCGTCATGGACGAGGCCGTCGCCGGCAACCTCAACCAGGCCCAGATCCAGCAGCTGGTGGGCAACGCCGTCGGCCTCGACGTCGCGCGGGGTGACGACATCACCGTCGCGGCCATGCCGTTCGACACCACGGCCGCCGACGCCGCGGCCGACGCGCTCGCGGCGGCCGAGGAGGCCGAGAAACAGGCCCAGATGTGGTCGCTGATCAAGACCGGCGGCATCGCCCTCGGCATCGCCCTGCTCGTGCTGGTCGTCTGGCTGCGCTCGCGGCGCAGGCAGGACGACGACGAGGACGAGGACTACCAGGCCCTGGAGCTGGCCGACGACGTGCTGGCCGAGCTCGACCGGATCCGCATCGAGAGCACGCGGGGCGTACCGGTCGTCGACGAGGCCGCCCGGGAGCTGGAGGCCGCCGAGCGGGCCCGGGTCCGCGGCGAGATCGCCGCGATGGTCAGTGAGAAGCCGGACGAGGTGGCCGCCATGCTGCGCGGCTGGCTGAGCGAGAGCGGTGTGAAGTGACCGAGTCCCCGAGGTCGTCAGAGGACAGAGCAGGCTGCGGCGCCGTTCCGACGGGCGCCGGCGAGGAGGAGCTGTGACGCTCGCATCCGTCGAGCAGATGGTCGGCATGGCCCCCGCGGCCGCGCCGACCGCCGTCCTCCCCGCGGTGCGGGAGCGGCGGGAGATGCCGGGCCTGCGCAAGGCCGCGGTCTTCATCGCCCAGCTGTCCAAGGAGGAGGCCGGCGCGCTGCTGGCCAAGATGCGCCCGCGCGAGGTCGAGATGGTGACCCGCGAGCTGATGAAGCTGGGCTCGGTCGAGCCCGACGACGTCGACGGCGTCCTCGAGGAGTTCCACCACCTCATGACCGCCCAGCGGTTCGTGGGGCGGGGCGGCGTCGAGTTCGCCCGCGACATCCTCGCGGCCGGCCTCGGCGAGGACAAGGCCGACGGCATCCTGTCCCGGCTCAACGTCGTCTACACCGAGGTGCCATTCGCCTCGCTGCGCAACGCCGACGTCCGCCAGCTGGTCACCTTCCTCAAGGACGAGCACCCGCAGGTCATCGCCCTGGTGCTCGCCCACCTGACCGCGGCGCAGTCGGCCGAGGTGCTCTCCGGGTTCGCCCCGGAGCAGCAGGCCGCCGTCGCGCACCGCATCGCGACCATGGACCGCACCTCCCCGGAGATGGTCCGCCTGGTCGAGGAGGAGCTCGGCCGCCGGATGGGGTCGCTGCTGGCCCACCAGGACATGAGCACCGTCGGCGGCGTCGAGACCCTCGTCGAGATCATCAACCGTTCGCCGCGGCCGACCGAGCGCTCGATCCTCGAGTGGCTCGACAGCACCGACCCGGAGCTGGCCGAGCAGGTGCGCGCGCAGATGTTCGTCTTCGAGGACATCGTCACGATCGACGACCGCTCGCTGCAGCTGGTGCTGCGCGAGGTGGAGGCCAACGACCTGGCCACGGCGCTCAAGGGCGTGCGCCCCGACGTCCGCGACAAGGTCGTGCGGAACCTCTCCGAGCGCGCCGCCGAGAACCTCGCCGAGGAGATCGAGCTGCTCGGCCCGGTCCGCACCCGCACGGTCGAGGAGGCGCAGGCCAAGGTCGTCGGTGTCATCCGCACCCTCGAGGAGCAGGGCGTGCTGACCATCTCGCGGGGCGGTGAGGACGATTTCGTCGCCTGACGGCCGCACCGCGAGGGAGTCCTCGCTGCTGCGCGGCGGCACCGCCGCGCAGGCGGCACCGCGTGCGCCGTACACCCGCGCGGTGCCGGTCCCGCCGCAGGCGACCGGCGAGCGGCGGACGACGGTCCGCCGGGCGGCCGACATGCCGGTGCCCGGCCGGGCGTCGTTCCGGCTCGGCGACGTCTACGCCGAGGAGCTGGCCCGGCTGCGGGAGCACGCCCGCCAGGAGGGCTACGCCGCCGGCCACGCCGAGGGCGTCCAGGCCGCCGGCGCGGTCGTCGCCGAGGCCGAGCGGGCCGCCGAGGCGCGGCTGGCCGAGGTGCAGGCGCGCTGGGAGCGGCGGATGGTCTCGGCCACCGCGGCGCTCGGCGCGGCGGTCACCCAGCTCGAGCAGGCCGCCCTGCCGGTCGCCGAGGACGTCCGCGACTCGGTGATCACCATCGTGCTGACCCTGGTCGAGGACATGCTGTGCCGCGAGCTCGCGCTCGCCGACTCCCCCGTGGTGGACGCCGTCCGCCGGGCGCTGACGCTGTGCCCGGCCGACGCGCCGACCGTCGTCCGGCTGCACCCCGACGACCTCGCCGAGCTGCCCGCCGAGGCGCTGGCCGAGCTGCCGGACACGGTGCGGGTCGTCGGTGACCTCGCCGTCGAGCGGGCGGGTGCGGTCGCCGAGACCGGTGCCACCCGCGTCGACGCCCAGCTGGGCGCCGCGCTGGAGCGGGTGCGGGCGGTGCTGACCCCATGACCCTCGGCCTGCTCGACCGCGCCCGCGCGGCGGCCCGCCCGCAGGTGACCGGCTCGGTCGTCGGCGCGATGGGCCTGACCCTCTCCGTCGAGGGCGTCGTCGCCGCCGTCGGCGACCTGGTGGAGATCAACCCGTCGCCGCGCGGCGGCCTCCTGGCGGAGGTGGTCGCCGTCTCCCGGGAGCGGCTCACCTGCATGCCGCTCGGCGAACTCTCCGGCGTGCACGCCGGCGCGCGGGTGCGCGCCACGGGCATGCCGCTGCAGGTGCCGGTCGGCGAGGCGCTGCTGGGCCGGGTGCTCGACGGCCTCGGCCGGCCGGTGGACGGCGGCCCGCCGCTGGACCAGTCGCTCGAGTGGGTCGACCTGGCCAGCGAGACCCCGCACGCCCTGGCGCGCACCCGCGTCGAGGAGCCGCTGACCTCCGGCGTCCGGGTGCTGGACACCATGGTGCCGCTCGGGAAGGGCCAGCGGCTGGGCATCTTCGCCGGCTCCGGCGTGGGCAAGTCGACGCTGCTGGCCCAGATCACCCGTGGCACCGACGCCGACGTGCGGGTCGTCGGTCTGATCGGCGAGCGTGGCCGCGAGGTGCGCGAGTTCCTCGAGGAGAACCTCGGGGAGGAGGGCATGGCGCGCACCGTCGTCGTCGTCGCCACCTCCGACGAGCCGCCGCTGGTGCGGCTGAAGGCGGCGTTCGTCGCCACCCGCATCGCCGAGGGCTTCCGCGACCAGGGCCGCGACGTGCTGCTGATGATGGACTCGATCACCCGCACCGCGATGGCCCAGCGTGAGGTCGGCCTGTCGGCGGGCGAGCCCCCGGCGACCCGCGGCTACCCGCCGAGCGTCTTCGCGATGATGCCCAAGCTGCTGGAGAAGGCCGGGACGGCGTCGGTCGGCTCGATCACCGGCCTCTACACCGTGCTGGTGGACGGCGACGACCACAACGAGCCGATCGCCGACACGGCGCGCTCCATCCTCGACGGGCACGTGGTGCTCACCCGCAAGCTCGCGACCGCCGGCCACTTCCCGGCGATCGACGTGCTCGAGTCGATCTCCCGGGTGGCCACCGCGGTCGTCCCGCCGGCGCAGATGGCCGACGCCCGCGAGGTGCGCCGGCTCATGGGCGCGCTGCGCGACGTCAAGGAGCTCATCGAGATCGGCGTCTACCAGGCCGGGACCGACCCGCTGGTCGACCGCGCCCGCCAGCTGGCGCCGGCCATCGAGGCGTTCCTGCAGCAGCCCACCGGCGAGCTGACGCCGGCCGGGGACTCGTGGGCCTGGCTGAACCGCATCGTGAGGTCGGCATGACGCAGCTCGCGGGGTTCCGCCGGCGGTCCTCGGTGACCTCGTCCCGCCGGTGAAGCGGGCCGCCTTCCGGCTGCAGCCGGTCCTCGAGCTGCGCCGCACCGAGGAACGGACGGCCGCGCTGGCCGCGGCCGAGGCCGCGCGTGCCGCCGCGGACGCCGACCGCCGCGCCACCGAGGCCGAGGCCGCGGTCTCGGCGTCCCTGCCGTCGGGCCCGACCGACCCCCTCGCCTTCCGCGCGCGGATGGCGATGGCCCGGCTCGTCGCCGAGGACGCCGCCGCGGCCCGGGCGCTCGCGACCGCCTCGGCCGAGCAGGCCGAGCTGGTCCGCGCGGCGTGGACGGCGGCCGCGCAGCGCACCAAGGGCCTCGAGCGGCTGCGAGAACGACACCTCCGGACGGTGCGACTGGCCGAGCAGGCTGCCGAGGAGAGGACCGTGGACGACCTCGTCACCGGCCGCTCCGGCCGCCGCACCCGCACCGACGGGGAGGCGGCATGGAGGGACTGACCGCCGTGCAGTCCCGGATCAGCGAGATCCAGGCCCGCTTCCTCGTCGCGCCGCGCCCGGCGGTCTCCGCCGACTGGACCGCGGCCGCCACCGCCGCCGGGCTCACCGGCACGAGCGCCACCTCCGCGACGGGCACCGGCACCGCCGGCAGCGCGTCCGAGGGCGCCGTCGTCGCCGAGGCGCGCAAGTACCTCGGCGTCCCGTACCTGTGGGGCGGCACCGATCCGGCCAAGGGCCTGGACTGCTCCGGCTTCACCCAGCTCGTGTACGGCAACCTCGGCATCGAGCTGCCGCGCACCTCCTCGCAGCAGGCCACCGCCGGCACCGCGGTCGCCTCGCTGGCCGACGCCCGCCCCGGCGACCTGGTCTTCTTCGACTACTCCCCCAACCGGCCCGGGATCGACCACGTCGGCATCTACGTGGGCGACGGCAAGATGATCGCCGCCCCGCAGGCCGGCGAGGTCGTCAAGGTCCAGGACGTCGGCAACCCGTCGGTCATCCGCCGCGTGCTGCCGGCCGAGTCGGCGTCCGCGGTCGCGGGGACGCCGTCCGCCGCGTCGCTGTCGGGCGTCCCGTACGCCGACCTGTTCACCCGGGCCGGCAGCCGGCACGGCGTGGACCCGGCGCTGCTCGCCGCGGTGGCGCAGCAGGAGTCCGGCTTCGACGCCTCGGCGGTCTCCCCGGCCGGCGCGCAGGGCCTCATGCAATTCATGCCCGCCACCGCCCGGGGCCTGGGCGTCGACCCGTTCGACCCCGCCTCTGCCGTCGACGGCGCGGCCCGCTACCTCGCCGACCTGACCCGCCAGTTCGGTTCCACCGAGCTGGGCCTGGCCGCCTACAACGCCGGGCCCGGCACCGTCCGCCGCTACGGCGGCATCCCGCCCTACTCCGAGACCCAGGACTACGTGCGCAACGTGATGAGCAAGGCAGCGGCCCTCCGATGACGACGCCCCTGGGAACGGCCGTGCCGGCACCCGCCCGGGCCGCCACGGGCCCCGCCGCGACCGACGTACCCCGCCGGGCCGAGCGCTTCGCCAGCGCTCTGGACAACGCCCTCGACGACGCGGTGTCGCGCGGGCAGGACGGCCCCCGCGGCCGGGACCGCGCCGCCGGGGACGACGGCACCCCCGCCGAGCCGACTCCCGAGGCCCCGGACCGCGATCAGCCCGCCGCCGAGCAGCCCGCCCTCTCCCCCGCCGGCCTGCCGCCGGGCCTGTGGGCGCTGTTCACGGGCATCGGCACCGGCGCTCCCGGACCGGCCAACGCCGTCGCCCACGCGGCCACCGGCTCCGCGGTCGTCACCGTGGCGCAGGCCGTCGCCGCCGCCGCTCCCACGACCGCGCCGGCTGCGGGACCGGACGGCGTCCCCGCGGCGGTGCCGCCCGCCGGCGTCCCCGCGCCCGGCACGACCGACCTGCCGGCCGGTGCGGTCCTGGCCCCGGACGCTCCGGTGGCCGACGCCGTCCTGCCCGGCAACTCCGTGCCGGCGACCGCCGCGGCCGACCCGCTCCCCGGGCTCACCGTCGTGCTCGCCGGTGCGGACGCGCCGACCCCGGCGGCGCCGGAGCTCGTGGCCCCGGACCGGGCCGTCCCGCTCCCCCAGCCGGCCGGCACACCGGTCCCGGCCGAGGGCGCGGGCGCCGACACCGGCTCGGCCCCCGACGAGGAGGCCCCCGCCCCCGCTCCCGCACCGGCTCCGGCGCCGGCCGCTGCGGCGACCACTGCGGCCCCGGCATCCGCCGTCCCGGCCGCGACGCCGGTCGCGACCGCGGAGCCGGCGGCGCCGGCACCACCGGTCGCCGGTCAGGTCGCCCAGCACGTCGCCGTCCTGCGCCAGGGCCCGGACGGCACGCACACCATGACCGTGGTGCTCACGCCCGAGACGCTCGGGCCGGTCGAGGTCCAGGTGACCGTGAGCTCCGGCTCGGTCGACCTCGCGCTGAAGAGCGCCACCGAGGCCGGCCGCGCCGCGCTGCTCGAGGCCCTGCCCGACCTGCGCCGCGACCTGGCCAGCGCCGGACTGACCTGCACCAACGCCTCGGTCGACCGGGACGCCGGAGGGGCGTGGGCCTCGGCCCAGCAGCACGCCGCCGGTGACCGGGCCGGCCAGCAGGGGCAGCCCGACGGCCGCGGCCGGTCGTGGCTGCGCGGCGCCGACGCCGACCCGGGCCGCCCCGCCCCCGGGACCACCGCCATCCCGTCGTCCGGCCTGGACGTCCGGGTCTGAGAGGAGCGACCGATGACCAGTCCCGTTACCGGGGTGGGCGGCGCCGCCACCGCGCCCGCCACCAGCACGGTGACCCGCACCGACCAGATGGGCAAGGACGTGTTCCTGCAGCTGCTCGTCGCCCAGATGCGCTACCAGGACCCGAACAGCCCGGCGAGCACGACCGAGTTCATGTCGCAGACCGCGACGTTCACCCAGGTGGAGAAGCTCGAGCAGATCGCCGCGCAGAACGCCTCCCTGGTGGCGCTGCAGCGCTCGCTCTCCGCCGGCGCCCTCGTGGGGCACACGGTGAGCTACACCGACGAGGCCGGCGCCACCGTCACCGGCACCGTCGGCTCGGTGAAGATCGCCGGCGACGAGCCCAGCGCGGTCGTCGACGGCGTCGACGTCCCGATCGGCCGGCTCACCGAGGTCTCGCTGCCCGGCACCCGCTGACCCCCCGTCCCTCCCCCCCGTCCCCTCTACACCTCTGACCTCCCCGTCGCCCCCTTACGCGTCGTCTGTCGCTGTTACCGCTCTACTCACTAAATCAATACACATTGCGTTCATCCATATAGTTCTACATGCTCTAATACTACTAAGTTGCCTTAA
>NZ_NVPT01000016.1 GCF_002802985.1 Geodermatophilus chilensis
CGAGCTGCGCACATACCCCGAGGACCTGCTCGCCTCGCCGCTCGACGTGCGCTCCTTCGAGGTGGCGACGGAGCCCGGCGAGAACACCGCCGCAGGCGCGAGCGCCGTCGCCCCGTCGTCCAGCGACCCGTTCGGGTCCGCGATGGCCGCCCTCGACCGCCGCCTGCAGACCATGATCGGCGACGGCCGGCTGACGCCGCTCGTGGGCGCTCTGGCCGTCGGCCTCGCCGTCCTCCTCGGGTGCGGCCACGCGCTGCTGCCCGGCCACGGCAAGACCGTCATGGCCGCGTACCTAGCCGGCCGGCGAGGCCATTCCCGGGACGCTGTCCTGGTCGGGGCGACGGTCACCGCCACCCACACGGTCGGGGTACTCGTCCTGGGCCTGGCCGTCTCGTTGTCGAGCTCCTTCGCCGGTGACCAGGTGCTGCGGTGGCTCGGTGTCGTCAGCGGCGCGCTCGTCGCATCGATCGGCGCCCTCATGCTCCGCGGAGCCGTGCGCACCCGCCGGTCGGACGACGCCGCCGTTGTCGAGGACGCGCCGCTCGCCGTCGGAGTTGGCGCGCTCGTGAGCGCCGGAGTAGGCACCCGTCCCCACGTCCGTGCGACGGACGTCCGGACGCGCGACCACTCGCACGGTCACGATCACTCGCACGATCACGACCACCCGCACGATCACGACCACTTGCACGCGGACAACCACGACCACGTTGATGGTGGCGTGCGCGCCTGGTGGTCGGGTCGGCACAGCCACCACCCAGGCGGGCACACCCACGCGCCGCACGCTCACGGTCACCGATCCGGCCGCGGCGGCCTCGTCGGGATGGGCATCGCCGGCGGGCTGGTGCCCAGCCCCTCCGCGCTCGTCGTCCTCCTCGCCTCGATCGGCCTGGGACGGACTGTGTTCGGTGTCTTCCTCGTCGTCGCCTACGGGCTGGGCATGGCAACCACGCTGACCGCTGTCGGGCTGGCGCTCGTTCACATGCGTGACCGATTGAGCCGACGGCTGACTGTGACCGGCTCATCGAACCCGCTGCGGCGAATCGCCCGGACTGCGCCGCTGCTCACGGCGGCGTTGGTGTTGACGGTCGGCCTGGCGCTGGTCGTTCGGGGCGCCGTTCTCGGAGCCTGACGAATGAGTTCCTGGATCAATGGCGGCTCCATCACTTCCAGAGGGAGTCGTCGGACACGCCCTAGCGTCACCGGACGCCGCGCAGGACCGCCCCGAGGATGGCCACCGGACTGCGACGGCGGCGTTCCGCTCGGCGTAGTAAGCCAGCGCCGCCGGCGTGTTGCCGGAGGTCAGGTGATCCGGTGGCCGGACCTCATACGAAGACATGACGTGACAGTCGAAGCGGGGTCGTGTTCCTTGTCCACGAGGAGTTCCGGATGCTCTATAGGGCGGCTGCGTCACTTCCAACCGAGGACCGGGAGCAAGCGAGCGCCGAGCTCCGTGGGCAACTCCGCGTCATGGCCGGCGCTATCGGGTCCACCCCGGACTGGACGACCTTCCGTGTCGACGGCCCCACCCACGTTCCGGGACGGGGCGGCCAGAGCAGGTTCGAGTGGAGTGCGACCGTCAGCGCAGAGGATGGCGATGAGGATGTCGACCCCGATGCACTTGTCGGCCACGCCGAACCGACATCTCCTGCGGCGGGAGAAACGCAACCCTTCGCGACGCCGAGGCCTCGCCAAGCAGGCTGATACGTCGGCAGAGCGCGAGGACATCGCTCCGCGGCCGACTCGCAATCCCGAGCTCTTACACAGACCATCTGACAGGGCCTGTGAAGGATGTCCCGCGACAGCTGTGCACGATGTCCTGAACTCAGACACCCCCTCGGACACCGCACCGCCCCGGGATCCCTGCAGGTAAGGAACTCGGGGCGCTTCCATGTTCGGGGCCTTGCGAGACCCATACCGGGTCGCGCTTCCGAAAACGGCACTCGGGGACTCGGGTAGAACCGGGCCAAGCTCGGACGGCATCCACGACGGGATCCGAAGTCGGATAGCGGAAGAAGCAGTCCCGTGCATGGGCGCGATGATCCTGCCGCCTCAATCCCCTCCGTGTCTCGAAGGGCGAGGGCGCCCGTAATCCCACTGCTCGGCGACGGCTCGCAGCCCCTCCACGTCCAGGACGACGATTTCGCCCCGGCGGAGCGTGACGAGACCGGCCCCCCGTAGCTCACCCAGGAGCTTCGTTGCTGTCTCCCGGGTGGTGCCCACCAGTTCGGCCAACTGCTCGTGCGTCAGCCGGATGTGGGACCCCCGCTGCGCGAAGAGCCCGGACTCCGGTGCCGCAGCGGCCAGGCGGCAGAGGACTGCGGCCACCCGCTGCGGCGCGGTCTTCAGGACGGTGTCGGCGAGCCGTTGCTCCACCTCGGCGAGCCTCCGGCCCAGCCCCGTGACGATGCGGGTCACGATGCGGGTGTCGGACAGGAGCATCGTGCGGACGTCGTACTCGCTGATCAGGCACAGCACGCTGGGCTCCTGCGCCTCGGCGAACCCCTCACCCATGCGCTGGCCGATCAGCTCCATCTCCCCGAACAGCGCTCCGGGGCCGAGCACGGCCAAGGTCACGCGCCTCCCCTCCGGTGAGATCCGGTAGATGCGCACCGAGCCGGCCTTGACGATGAACAGCACCTTCTGCGGCTCGTGGGGTGACCAGAGCAGGGTCCCCGCGGCGACCGTCCGCATGGGCGCGCGCGGCGAGGTCAACCATCTCCTGCTCGCTGAGGTCCTGGAAGACCTCGACCTCCGAAAGGCAGAAGACGGGCGTCCTGGAGAATGGCACGGCCGCTCCGCCGGCCTCGGCCGTCACGATGCTTCTCGCCCCTCCCACCGCTTCTTCGCCCCCGTCAGCCCGGCGTAGAAACCCGCCCGTCGGGCTCACTGTCGCACCCACCGGATGCTTGAAGTGTGTCCTGGCACACAGATCGGCGCAGCGCTCCTCCCTAGCGTCCGGTCCAGCGGGTGACCGACGCCCGCCGGAGAGGAGCACGACGATGCGCGCGACGACTGCTGGAACGACAGCCGGGGCGGGACAGGCGGCCCTCATTCAGCGGGTGATTGCCGGGGTAGTCGGTGGCCTCGCCGGCGGAGTGATCTTCGGCGCCATGATGCAGTTCATGGGGATGATGGGGATGATCGCCCAGCTGGTGGGGAGCAGCTCGGCAGCGGTCGGGTGGGTGGTCCACCTGGCGATCTCCGCCTTCTTCGGCGCGGCGTTCGCCGTGTTGCTCGGTGGCTTGCTGCGTGGCCTCGGCAGGGCCGTGCTTCTCGGCGCCGTGTACGGCGTGCTCCTGTGGGTCGTCGGGCCGCTGCTGCTGATGCCCGCGTTCCTCGGGATGCCGCTCTTCGCCATCAACGACATGGCGCTCATGAGCCTGCTCGGCCACGTGATCTTCGGGCTGGTGCTGGGCCTCGTCGCGGGCGCGATGCTGCGCCGCCGACCGGCCTGAGGGCCCAGGTGCCAGCCGCGCGGGAGGGCGCGCGCAGGCAGACCACCGCATTCGGCCGGGCTCCGCGGCTGCAGGTCTACGTCAGCGCGGGTTGCCCGAGCTGCCTGCGGACCCGGGAGCTGATCGCCCAGCTCCGCCGGCTCCGCTCGGGGGCCGCGGTCGAGGTGATCGATCTAGATCGCCTGGCCGCCGGGGCCGGCCGGGCGGACGTGGTCGGCACGCCGGCCTACGTGCTCGGGGGGCGAGTCCGCTGGCTGGGCAACCCCTCGGCCGAGGAACTGCTTGCGGCCTGGGACGAGGAATCCGCGCACGACCTGGAGGGGGCTACCGATCATGGCCGTTGAGGGGCGGGCACGAGCGTCCGTCCGTCACCGCCTGCTCGGTCCGGCGGTGGTCGTGGCGGTGGTCGTGCTGACCGCCTGCTCGCCGAGCGCCGGACCCACCGCAACCTCGGCCGGGGCAGCCCCTCCTGACGCACAGAGTGCGCGGGGTGCCGGCCCGGCGGCCGTCGGGGCTGACGCCCTGGGCGGCCAGACGCTCGACGGGCAGCCGTTCTCCTGGAGCCGGCTGGCGGGCCGTCCCGCGGTTCTGTGGTTTTGGGCGCCGTGGTGCACCATCTGCCGGGCGGAGGCTCCAGAGGTCGCCGAGGTGGCCGCCGAGTACACGGGGCGGGTCGAGGTGATCGGGGTGGCCGGGCGCGGGGATCGCACCTCGATGGAGGCGTTCGTGGCCGACACCGGGACCGGCTCCCTCACCCACCTCGTCGACGAGAACGGTGAGCTGTGGAACCGCTTCGGCATCGTGTCCCAGCCGGCGTTCGTGTTCGTCGACCCTTCAGGAGACGTCGAGACCTTCGCCGGCTCCCTCGGCGAGGCGGAACTCCGAGCTGTCCTCGACGACCTGGCAACGGGAAGCTGACATGGACCCGGCCCTGTTCGCACTGAGCCTTTCCCAGTAGCGGGTGGCTGGCAGGTCGGACAGGACACGCCGACGAGCGCGAGGTGACGGGAGGAAGCGCAGGACCTCGGTAGGAGGGACGTCTTCTCACGGATCGTCTTCCCCATCCGAGGTCGTGGGCGTGTCCGATCCTGTCACCTACACCGCCGTGCTTCCGGTCGCCGAGCAGACCGTGCAGTTCGTGTCGGGCCTGCTGGCCGCCGAGCGGCGGCGTCGAGGCACCCGCGGCCGCCGCCGGGCGCTGGGCTGCTACCGGCAGGCGGTGCTGGTGCTGCGCTGGTTTCTCGACGGCACCCGGCTGGCGCAGTTGGCCGCCGACAACCGGATCGGCCGCTCCACGGCCTACCGGTATCTGCACGAGGGCATCGACGTCCTCGCCGCCGCCGCACCGGGGCTGCGCGGAGCGCTGCTGGCCGCCCGCGCCGCCGGCCATTCCCATGTGACGGTGGACGGCACGCTGATCCGTACCGATCGGTGTCGCGTCGCCGGGCCGACCGCCCGCGCCGACCGGCCCGAGCGCCGAGTGGATCTGTGGTGGTCGGGCAAGCACGCCGCGCACGGCGGCAACGTGCAGGTCCTCGCCGCCCCGGACGGCTGGCCGCTGTGGACCTCGGGCGTGCGGCCCGGCCGTGAGCACGACACCACCGCCCTGCGCGGCCACCCCGAGGCGTGGCCGCTGCTGACCGAGTGGACCGACGACACCCACGCCGTGCTGGCCGACCTGGGCTACGAGGGCGAGCGGGCGGCGCTGACCACGCCGATCAAGAAGACCACCGACGCACCGCTGACCGACGACCAGCGCACCGTCAACCTGCTGCACGCCGCCACCCGCGCCCCGGCCGAACGCGGCAACTCGCTGCTCAAGACCACCTTCAAGGCGCTGCGCCGGGTCAGCCTCTGCCCCTGGCGCGTCGGCGCGATCACCGCCGCCGCCCTTGTTCTCCTCCATCACCAGCACGGCCGGACCACATGATCACCGACCTGGCCCAGCCGCTACTGGGAAGACTCACTTCATCGCCCCGGTGTTCCTGCAGGTCAGGTGCCCGGGGTGTTTCGCTGAAGAGGCCTCTGAGGCCCTCGTGATACTTCGTTGCCGGTCAGCCCTCCAGCAGCGCGCCGAAACGGTCCGCCGCCTCGCGCCCCATGCCGGGGTGCACGTGCTGGTAGACGGTCAGCGTGATCCTGGCACTCGCGTGGCCCAGGCGCTCCGAGACGACCTTCACCGGCACGCCGTCGGCCAGCAGCAGGGTGGCGTGGGTGTGGCGCAGATCGTACGGCCGGATCACCGGCAGTCGCTCCTCCCCCAGCGCCTTACGCGCCTGGACGACCTGGCCGGCGAAGCGGCGGGAGAACCGCTCGGGGTGCCGATAGGTGCCGTCCAGGTTGCTGAGCACGAGCGCCGAGTCGCGCACGAGGTCGAGAGCCAGCAGGCCCCGAGCTGCCCGGTAGGCACGAAGCGCAGCCACGGTGCCCGTGTCCAGGTCGACGACCCGGGACCGGCCCGTCTTGGTCGGCCCCTCGACGAGGCGCTCGCCGGCGCCCCTGGCCTTGACAACGCCGGCGCTGCGGCGGACCGCGCGCCGGCCGGCGTCCAGGTCGACGTCCCGCCAGCGCAGGGCCAGCGCCTCACCGCGGCGCATCCCGGTGGCCGCGAGCAGCCGCCAGCCCATGGCGAGGTCCCGGTCCTCGGCGTGGGCCCAGCCGAGGAACCGGCCGAGCTCGGCCCCGGTCCAGGCCTGCATCTCCGGAGGGCGGGCCTCCGACGGGCTCGGTGGTGTCGACCTGTCGGTCGGGTTCACGGAAAGGCGCCCCTGCTTGACCGCGCCGCCCAGGGCCGACCGCAGGATGGTGTACACGTAGCGCACCGTGCGGGCGGAGAGGCCGCCCTGCGCGTCGGCCCGGCCGGACGCCTCGAGCTTCTGCATCCACGCGTCGACCGCCGAGCCGGTGAGACGGGCGACCGGCTGCGCACCGAGGTAGGGCTCGATGTGCAGCCGGATGTTCTTCCGGTAGGAGGCCAGTGTGGCGGGACTGAGCCGCTGCCCCTGCACCCACTCGGCGAGGTAGGCGTCGAGGCGCTGCTTCGACGGCTCGACCCACTCCCCCACCTCGGACGTGCGGATCTCCGCGCGCAGAGCCGCAGCGGCGTCCTTCCTGGTCTTGAAGCCCCGCTTGAGAATGACGCGCTTCGTCCCGTCCTCCCGCTGGGCGGTGAACTTGATCAGGAAGCGCGGGCCGGCCTTGGTCGTGTACTCACTGATGCTGCCCTCGCCCGCCTGACGTCGCCGTGGCTTGGCCATCGCCGGAACCCCGTTGCTCGACCGTGAACCGCTGCCAGCCCGCTGACCGCTGCTGCATCGGAGGCACCTGGTTGTGTAGCAGCGAGGAGCAGCCCGACGGGCGACGCCGTCCCTCATCTGTGGATGCACGCCGACCTTGTGGACCAGGGGTGACCAACGGGCCGTGCCGCCGCGTGCTGGTGTCCGCGAGCCTTCTCAGCAGGCTTCCAATTTCCTCCAGATTCTCCTCGGTCAGCCTCCTGAGGAGCTGGCGTGGGCCCGATGACCTCAACCTGAGAAGCGGCCGCTCAGCGTCACCTCGCCGGAGCATCGGCTGCACCCGGTCGTGGAGTGGCGCGGCCATCGTGCAACCGACTCGCAGGAAGGTCGCATGGCCGTGGTGCTCGTCAGCGTCCGGCCATCGCCTGGTCGACCGCTGCTGCCAGCACCGGTGTGAGCCACTGGGCGTAGCCGACCGTGAGGTGGTTGTCGTCGCGGTAGACCAGCTGGTTGCCGACGATCAAAGGGCACCGGGTCGCGGTGCAGAAGAGGGAGGTCAGGTCGGCATAGTGGCCGCCGCCTGCCGCCGTCGCCGCCGCTTCGGCGGCGATGCCGCCGTCGTTGACGGCGCGGGTGCGGTCGGGCGCGCAGGCGGCTGCTGACGTGAGGTGCCCGGACAGGCAGCGGGGGACGTTCGTGAGCGGATCGGGAACCGGTCCCAGCACCAGCACGACCGCTCCGGTGGCGCGGAGGTCCGCCACCGTGCGCGTCAGGCTGTCGAGCCACTGCGGGCCGTACACGGTGAAACCAAAGTCGAGCCCGTAGCGGCGGGTCATGCCGAGCACCACCACCGCGGGCGGATCGGCGTGGATTCGGTCCAGGACCTGGGAGCGCCACTGCTCGCACTCGGTGTAGCGCCGGCCGAGGTAGGGGCTGGTGATGGGCAGGTCCAGCAGGGGGCAGGTGACCTTGCCGAGGGTCTCCAGTCGCCACTGCCGCTGCTGGGCGACCTGCTCGAGGGCCGGCTCCCACTGGGCGGCATGGGAGTCCCCTATCAGGGTCACCGTGGTCCTGGCCTCCGTCGCCCCGTAGGTGCAGGTGTCCACGCCCACAGCCGTCCACGTCAGCACGCACCCGTCCCGGAACGGAGCGGGCCGGTCGGCCGCCGCCCCGGCCAGGGGCGGGGTCAGGTTCGAGGGGACGGCCTGGATCTCCACCGAGCCGGCGACGGCCGCCTGGACCTGCGCGGTCAGGGCCTGCACCGCCGCCTGCTCCGGCGGCAGGGTGGGGCTTGTGGAGCTCGCTGGGACACCGCTCTCCGGCGGTTCGGGGTCCCCGATTCCCGGTGCCCGCGCCGCAACGCCCGGCCCCACCGGGACGGGGACGACGGAGAGCACGACCAGCACCGCCGCGACCCCCGCCGCCGTGACGCCGCCGCCGAGCAGCAGGCTGCGGCCGGCCGACCGCCGCAGCGTCGCGGCGAACCGGAGCGGGTTCTCGACGGCGTGCAGGGTGAGCACCGCCAGGCCCCCACTGAGCGCAGCGGCTGCCAGTCGGCCGCCCAGGCCGAGCGGGTGTCCAAGGAGGAACGGCGCCAGGACCAGGACCGGCCAGTGCCACAGATACCAGGAGTACGAACACCGCCCGATCAGCCGCATCGGCGCGACGGACAGCGCAGCGCCCACCCCTCCCCGAGGCAGCGCGCACCCTGCTCCGACCACGAGCGCGGCGCCGAGGACCGGAGCCAGCGCGGCCGGCCCGGGAAACGCAGTCGAGGCGCCGAGCCGCGCGCAGCTGAGCACCACCAGCGCCAGGCCGGTCCACCCCGCCAGTCGGGCCACCGCCGGCGGCAGCCGGCGCCACCACGAGACGGTCAGGGTCACCAGGCCGCCGACCGCCAGTTCCCATGCACGCGCCGGGAGCGAGAAGAAGGCCCACGGCGGTGCGGTGCGGGTCCAGTGCACCGACAGGGCGAACGACGCCGCGGCGACGGCCGCGAGCACCACCAGCAACGGCACCACCGAGCGGCGCTCCTGCGCGGCCCGGCGCCGTCTGGCCCGGGAGCTGACCAAGCCGGCGGTCCCCGCAACGATGATCAGCAGGGCCGGCCACAGCAGATAGAACTGCTCCTCCACACCGAGCGACCAGTAGTGCTGCACCGGCGACGAGGGCTCGTCGGCGGCCAGGTAGTCGGTCCCGCTGAGGGCGAACCGGTAGTTGCCCGCGTAGATAGCGCTGGCGAGCACGTCACCCAAGACGCTGCGCGCCTGCAGCGGCGGCAGCAACCAGGCGCACGCGACCGCGACGACGACGAGCACCGTCACGGCGGCGGGCAGCAGGCGCCGGGCGCGGGCACCGTAGAACCGGGCCAGGCGCACCGAGCCGGTGTCCTCCACCTCCCGCCACAGCAGGCCGGTGATGAGGAAGCCCGACACCACGAAGAAGACGTCGACCCCGACGAAACCACCGGGAAAGCCGGGGACCTCGACGTGGTAGAGCACCACGGCCAGCACGGCGACCGCCCGCAGACCCTCGACGTCGGGCCGGAAGCCCCGACGCTCCTCGGCGTCGGCCATCTCCGAAGGCTACGGACGATGCCCGGCGGTGGCCACAGCCGCGTCCGCAGGCTGACCGGCCGGCAGAGGGACGGTCGACTCTCGTGCTGTGCCGCGATGGCGCGTGTCCGGGGCAGATCGTCAGACACTGCCTCATCCCACGCCGTGACCCGACTTCGCCGAAGACAATGCCTAACGAAGCAGCGGTTGCAGGCGGCGTTGGGCGGACAGGTAGTGCGGCCAGTAGCGCACGTGCGCAGGTAGGGCGGGCACCGCGGTTCGGGTCACGAGGCGGGCGGCGGAGAATGCCTGCTGCTCCCGCCAACCCCAGCTCAGCCGGTAGCCGGCACGGAGCCGGGGCGGGAGCAAGCCGGCCGCGAGGACGCCGGTCAGCCCACCGGCACCGATGTTCAGGGGCCAGGCCAGCCCTGAGGCGCCGGCGGAGAGGATCTCCCCGGCCAGCGCCCGCGCCTGGGGGCCGACCTCGAGCACCCCGTCCTCGTCCATGCAGCGCACGTAGCGCTCGAGATCCGCATGACTGCGCGGCAGCAGCTCCTCCGGCACGCCGAAGAGCCGGCCGAATCGGGACATCTCCGCCTGATAGCCGGCCCGGCGCTGCAGGGTCAGCGGCGCGATGAACCCGTCGTAGAGCTCCAACGCCGTCCACACCAAGGTGGCGTGCACCCACAGCGCCAGCTGCGGATCCTCAGCCCGGTAGGCGGTGCCGGCGGGAAAGCCGCCGACGGCGGTGCCGATGCGCCCGGCGACATGCCGGTGCCGCGCCCGAACCCGGGCGGCTGCGGCGGCGGCCTGTCCGCGGTCGCCGAAGACGACGGTGAGAGTGGCGTCCAGGGTGGCGCGCAGCCGGTGCAGCGGATCCGCGCGGAAGCCGCTGTGCTGCCCGACGCCGGCGGCGACGAGAGGATGGGCCAGCTGCAACAACAGGGCGGCCGGGCCGGCGGCCAGCAGCACCCGCTCCCGGCCGATCCGCCAGACCTCCGAGCCCGGCCCGAACAGGCCCGGATCGCCCGGCACGCCCGGGGCCGGGTCGGCAGGGAACAGCGAGGCGAGATAGCCGACCGGCCCGACACCGCCGCCCGATCCCGACCACCGCATCTAGACCACCCCATTCACGTCGCCCAGCCACTCTTCCTGCCTCAGCACCCGCACCTCCCGCCACAGCCCCCGGTGGTTTTCACAGCAGGGGGGCGTTACGGAGCGGCGGGACGGCATCCGTGCCCCCCTCCCCGAAGAAGCCGCGTGGGGTTGCGGAGTAGTTCCGCTCTCTGCATGGCGCATCTTCGACACCGCCATCTCCGTCGTGAGGGTGACGCTCGCTGTCGCCTTGGTCGTCAGCTGTGGGAGGGGCGGGCACCGATTTCCATACCCTGTCGACCGGTGTGGATGGCGCCGGCAGGTGGCTCGCCGCTGTGCGCCATGCGCGGGACGGAGGGGCCGAGACGGTGGGCTGACCGGACGCTGGAGCCTCGTGCGGAGGCCGATCCCGCTGCCGGCGGCTGCGGCGTGCCCGGGGCGGGCCGGAGCCGGTTCGGTAGATTCGCGCGGGTGCCGCTGCCTGTCCCGCATCCGTACGCCGTTCTGTCCTGGTGAGCAGCCGCGAGGTCCGCAGCGCGGACGGAACCAGCATCCGCGCCTGGTGCAACGACGGCGACGGCACCCCGGTGCTGCTGTGCAACGGGCTGGGCGCCCCGGCTGCGGCGTGGCCCCGGCTGGTCGCCCGAGGCAGCGGCTACCGGGTCATCAGCTGGGACTACCGCGGCCTCGGCGGCTCGCAGCGTCCTGCCGACCGGGAACGGGTGCAGGTGGAGGATCACGCCGCCGACGCCCGCGCGGTGCTGGACGCCTTCGGAGTGCGCGCGGCGACTCTGGTGGGCTGGTCGCTGGGGGTCAATGTCGCGTTCGAGCTGGCCCTGCAGGACCCGGCGCGGGTCGCCGGAGTGCTGGCCGTCGCCGGGGTGCCCGGCGGCAGCTTCTCCTCCCTGTTCGCCCCGCTCGGTGTGCCGCGGCCGCTGCGAACCCGGATCGGGCACCTCAGCAGCTGGTGGCTGCCGGTGATCGGGCCGCTGCTGCCGCCGGTCGCGGCGGGTCTGACCGCGTGGGAGGACGCGCTGTGGCTGGCCGCCTCGGGCGGCGCGGCGAGAGAGGGCGCGCCTCTGGGCGCGCTGACCGCGGTGCTGCGCGAGTTCGCCGACCACGACTGGCGGTGGTATCGGCGCCTGGTCGCCGCGGTCGCCGCCCACGCGCCGCTGGATGTGTCGGCCGTGCGCTGCCCGGTGACCTTCCTGGCCGGCCGCTACGACCTGTTCGTCGACACCGCCGACCTGCGCCGGGCGGCCCGCACCCTGCCGGCCGCCCGGTACCGTGAGCTGGCCGGCACCCACTTCCTGCCGCTGCACTACCCGCAGGTGATGCTCGCCGAGCTGCGCCACCTCACCGGCGCCACGTCCGTCGCGGGAGTGACCCCGTCGCCGGCAACCGTTCGGCGAGGGTAGGAACGCCGCACGGAGCGCCGTTTCGGGAAGGCAGCGTCCGATTGACGGACGGGCGGCGGGTGTCGTACGCGGAGTTCGGGGACCCGGACGGCGTGCCCGTCGTCAATTGTCACGGCGCGCCCAGCAGCCGGCGCGAGCGCTACTTCCCGGACGGCGAGGAGTGCCGCCGGCTGGGGGTGCGGCTGGTGGGGATCGACCGCCCGAGCTCCGGCCGGTCGGATTCGGCGCCGCGGCGGCGAATCGTGAACTGACCGGCCGACGCCCGACAGGTGCTCGATGCCCTGGGCCTCGGCGAGGTCCTCGTGCTGGCGCTGTCCGCCGGCGTGCCGTACGCGTTGGCCCTGGCCCGCGCGCTGCCGGACCGGGTCCGCCGGATCGCGGCGGTCGGCGCCAGCCCACCGCCGGACGTGCCGTGGCCCTGGCCGCCCGTGCCGGCTGCCCTCCGCTCGCTGCTGCTGCGCCCCGGCCGGCTGTCGACAGCCGCCTCGCTGCCCGTCCTGGGCCCGGCGGCGCTGCACCCGCCGCTGTTCGCCTCCTACCTGCGCCGGCGGCTCGGACCGCCCGATCGGAAGCTGCTCGACCGGCCCGACGTGCGCAAGACGCTGGAGGAGACCTTCGCGGAGGGCTGCGCCAGGGCTGGCGGCCCGGGGCGTACGACCGGGCGCTGCTGCGGCGACCGTGGGGATTCGCCGTCCGCCAGGTGCCTCGACCGGTGCAGCTCTGGCACGGCCGCGCCGACTGGCAGGCTCCGCTGCCCGGCGCCCGGCTGCTCGCCGCCGAGATGCCCACGGCGCAGCTGCGGGTGCTGCCCGGGGCGGGCCACCTGCTCGGCTTCCACCACGGCGCCGAGATCCTCACCGACCTCACCGCCCCGTGACCGCGGACCCGGGTCAGGGAGGCGGCACTCCACGGAGCCGGTACGCGGCGGCCAGCGTGCCCAGATGGTCCGCCCCGTCGTCCCGCGGACGGCCGGTTCCTGGATCAGATTTCAGGCTTGGTCCGGCTGGGCGGGCGGCAGCCCGAACATCGACCGGTCGGCCGCGGCGACCAGGTCGAGCTCGGCGGGATGGGTGCGCAGGACGTGGCGGACGAAGGGGCAGTAGGGCCGCACCCGCAGCCGGCGCTGGCGGGCGGCGGTCAAGACACCGCGCACCAGGATGGTGCCCAGCCCCCGGCCGTGCCTAGTGGGGTCGATCTCGGTGTAGGGCAGGGTCATGGCGTCGTCAGCCACGTGATAGCTCGCCCAGCCGAGGACCTCATCGTCGATCCGCAGCTCGAAGCGGGCGAGGTCGGGACGGTCCACCACGGTGATCCTCATGGCCTGCTGTCTCCTGCCCGCCGGGGAGCCTGGCTGGGCGTGCCTGGCGGTCATCGAGCCGGTGCGGCCACCGGCACGGTGCGGGGCGAGCGCCGGAATGTGCGGCCGTCCCGCCGCTGCCGCCCGACTGCCGCTGCGCCGGTTGACGTTGGCGAGGGCGTCGCTGCGATTCGGACCTGCCCGCCGCGGAGGGTGCGGATCAGGGGGGCGGCCGGTCGAGGACGTAGGAACCGGGCGCGGGCTGCAGCGGCGGGTGGAGGTCGCTGCCGAGCTCGACGGGCGCGGGCACCTCGTCGCCGGAGCGCTCGATGGTCCACGGCGCCCAGGCCTGCCACCAGCTGCCGGTGTGCCGCTCGGCCGCGGCGCGCCAGTCTTCTGGGTCCGGCCCCGGGGCCCCGCCGGTCCAGTAGCAGTCCCTCGGGTTGCCCGGCGGGGTGGCCAGGCTCTGGAGGTGGCCGCCGGAGCTGAGCAGGAAGGTGGCGGGGCCCGAGAGCAGCTGGGTGGTCCGGTAGCAGCCGGTCCACGGGGTGAGGTGGTCGTCGGCCGCGGCGATGACGAGCGTGGGCAGCGTGATCTCGGCCAGATCCACCGGGGTGCCTAGCACTGTCATCGCGCCGGGCCGGAGGAGCGTGTTGTCCCGGAAGCTCTGCAGGAACTGCTCGTGCAGCGCGGCCGGCAGGTTGGTGCCGTCGGCGTACCAGGCCAGGAGGTCCGACGCCGGTGGGTCCTCGCCCATCAGCCACTGGTGAACCAGGGAGCCGAACACCAGCTCGTCGGGGTGCATCCAGCTGAAGGTCGACTGCATCGTCCGCGCGGGGATCACCCCGCGGGGCCGGGAAACGCGCCGGCCGGCGCCGAGGCGGCGCCCCGCGAACGCCGCGATCGGCGCCGGAGTGGCGAAGTCCAGCAGGGTGGCGGCGTATCCGGCGCTGTGCACGCTGTGGTCGGCGATCGCGGCGGGATGGGTGAGCAGCGTGGTCAGCAGGATTCCGCCGGCGCAGAAGCCGATGGCGTTCACATCCGGCGATCCGGTGATCTCCCGGGCCACCCCGATTGCCCGGCGGATGCGCTCCGCATAGGTGTCAAGGGTCCAGCCGGCGTGCTTGCGCGTCGGGTTGCGCCAGCTGATCAGGAATACCTGCAGCCCCTGGGCGACGGCGTATTCCACGAAGCTGCGCCCCGGCCGCAGATCGAGGAAGTAGAAGCGGCCGATCGGCGGCGGCACGACCACCAGCGGACGCTGCCGCACCCGCTCCGTGGACGGCTGGTACTGCAGGAGCTCGATGACGTCGTCGCGGTACACCACCACCCCTCGGGTCGCCCCCAGGTTCCGGCCGACGGTGAACTCCGATCGGTCGGCCGGCGCGGGCAGCCCGCCGTGGTGCCGCAGATCCTCGACCAGATGCCCCACGCCCTGCAGGACGCTGCGGCCGCCGGTGTCGATCGCCCGCCGCAGCGCCGCCGGATTGCCCAGCAGCGTGTTGGTCGGCGCCATGCCGCTGATCAGCGCGTTCAGTGCAAATCGGGCCCGCTCGACCGCGCGCCAGTCGGCGCCTTCGGCCTCGTACTGGTCGACCAACCGAGCCAGCGAGGAACCCCACGCCAGATAGGCCTGGCCCAGCCGTCGATAGCCGGGGTGCTCGCGCCACGCCGGATCGGCGAAGCGCTCGTCCTGCTCCGACGGCGCCAGCCGGTCGGTGCCCCGCAGGATCGCGGCGAAGTCCCGGCCGAGACGGACGGTCTCCCGAGCGAGAGGGCGCGGCCGGGCGAGCGCACCGACCAGGCCGCCGGCGACGCCGCGGACGGACGGCAGGGCGACCACCTCGGCGGCCTCCGGCAGAAGGACCGGCTCGGGAGCTCGCTCGTCGGGGGAAGCGACGGACGCAGACACAGGGCCTCCTGGTCTCGGATATCGACCGACGCTATCGAGCAGACCGGCAACGGCAACAGGGCGCTTCCACGCCGTTTCGGCACGTGACCGTCACCCGTGACAGGTGGTCCGCGCGGCCGTTGCCGCCAGGGTTCGGTTCACCACGCAGGGTTCCGGCTGCCGCAGGAGAAGACCGAGGAGCTCCTCGCGACTTTCCCGGCGGCCGGGGTGGGCAAGGCCGCAACAGTGGGCCATGACCGTGGAGGTGGGCCATGAGCGAGGACGGCGCATCCCGCCGCGAGTCCGGGCTGGGATCGAGGCTGAAACCGAACAGTGTCATGGGGAGGTTCAGGCGGCGACAGCCGCGAGCTGGCGGGATGAGCGGATGGCCACCCCGAGGACGGCCAGGGCGGCGAGCACGGTGAAGGCGACCACGACCGGGGGCGTCTGCGGGGGAAGTCGGCCAGCGCCGGTAGGCGTCGGCCCAGTAGGCCGATGACGGCGGCCGTGGCGACGGCACCCCGGCGGTCCCGGCGCCCGACCCAGAAGAGGCGGCGCCCACAAGGGCGCCGGCAACCACGGCCAGGACCGCCCAGATGATGATCTGCGCGCTGTTCAGGGAGTACGGCATCGCGGGACAGTCACCGATCATCCTGAGGTAGTGGCCGCGGTCGCAGGGGTAAGCGGCCCCCGTGGGTGTGGCATTGCTCTTCGGCGCGGTCGCGTCGAGCGCCCTGCTCATCGGCGCCGGGATCGGACTGCGCGCCCGGCTGCCGGAACGCCTGCTGGCGGCACTGCTCGCCTTCGCCTCCGGTGCGCTCATCACCGCGCTGGCGTTCGAGCTGTTCGAGGACTCCTTCGAGCAGGGCGGCCTATGGCGCGCCGGTCTCGGCATGGTCGTCGGTGCCGTCGTCTTCACCACGCTCAGCGCCCTGCTGGACCGGTGGGCCGAGCCGGACGACGGCGGTTCCCCTGACGCCACGGAGGGCGGCAGCCCCAAACTGGACAAAGACGCCGCCGCCGCGGAGCGCCCGCCGACCGCCGCCTCGGCCAAGAGCACCGCGGGCCTCGCCCTGCTGGCGGCCGTCACCCTCGACGGTGTTCCGGAGAATGTCGCGCTGGGAGTCTCCCTCGGCGAGGGAACCGGCGGCCTCGCCCTGTTGGCGGCCATCTTCGTCTCCAACCTGCCCGAGGCGCTGGTCGGCAGCGCCTCGATGCGCGCACAGGGCCGCTCCCCCGCGTTTGTTCTGGGGACGTGGACGGCCGCCGGGGTCCTGCTCGCGCTCGCAGTCGCGGTGGGCGCCGGACCGCTGTCGGCCGCCGATCCGACGACGATCTCCCTACCGCTCGCGTTTGCCGCCGGCGCCGTGCTCGCGTCGCTGGCGGACACGCTCATGCCGGAGGCCTACGAGAAGGGCGGCCCGCTCGTGGCGCTGAGCACGACGGGCGGCTTCGTCCTGTCGTTTCTCCTGGCAACGCTGTAGGGCCCATCCCTCCCCCGCACCGCCCTTCGCACGTGGAGCCTGCTATAGCCGTCGGAGAAGAACGGCTCGTGTGGCCGACGAGGGCGCGGACGTCCCGGGCTCCCGCGGTCGTCGAGGTCCCCTCCACCGCGGACTTCGCCGCGACCAGGGCGGCCGCGGCCGACCCCGGTCGCGGCGCGCGGACGCGGCACAGGGTCCGCGTTGGGCACCGATCCCGCGGCCGCCGTGGCGGAGATCGCCGTACGCGTGCTTCGGCTCATCGACACCCCAGGACGGCACCGAGCTCGTGACAACGAGCTCGGGCGGCATGCGGCTCAGGGACTACCTGCCCACGTACGTTCAAGCAGGCCGCCCACACGGCGCCCCCCGCCACAGCCCTGAGGGTCGGTCACTTGTCAGGCTGGCGCATGAAATAGTTCGGCTGACGGTAGGCCTGCGGCACACCCGTGGTCAGTCGTCGGAGGACCAGCGCAGGGCGCGCCGCTCGTCTGGCGTGGTACGCCCCAGACGCCGAAGCGCTCATCGGCCGCCAAGACATAGGCAAGACACGCTCCGCGGCGGGGCACCGCCGGCAGGACATCACCGCTGCATCTGTCGCCCCACCTCTCTCAGAACAGTAGAGCCAGATGATCTTGCATGACGAGACCGTGGCCATGCTGGAACTCCAAGCCTTCGCCGACGAAGCGCCCGCCCGGGCCGCCGCACCTCAACGCCGAGCCGCCCGGCACCGCGCCTGGGCACAACGACTACGCCGACACATCCAGCAGGCGCTGCGACCCGAGACCATCAAGCCCGATCCCCCTTCGCACTGATACACGCGGCCGCCGCGTCGATCCATGGCTGGGCGACGTCTAGGCCCTCCGCCGTAGCCGCCGCACGCAGAGTCGACGCCGCGACCTCCACCGGCTGACCGGCCGCCCGATCACTGGCGAGCTCGAACACGGCAATGGCCTTCAAGCGTGCCTCCAGAGGCAGGTGCTCCAGGTGGCTCTTCCAGTCAGTCGAACCGGTCACCTGCCCTGCCATGCCCGATTGCGGAACCGCTCATGCCGATGAGCCCCAAGCAAGGGGCAACCCTGCGTTGCCACGTCCCCACGGGGGTTGAGTAGCCGAACCCAGTGGTCAAGCAGCCGGCCGCCGGGACCTCGGCTCGTCATCCCCGCCCTATGTGATACGGCGCTTGGCAGTGAACCGTCCCCGGTTCTGTAGCGGGGTGATTATGCCGGCAGCGGTTGCTGCTCGGCGGTGATGGAACGGTAGTACTCCTGCTCGACCTCGATTGGCGGCCTGTGGTCGAGGGCGCTGTGCAGGCGGGTGGTGTTGAACCAGTGCACCCAGGACAACGTGCCGAGCTCGAGTCGAGGCGACCGCGCCGGCATCGGTCAGGCGGGCCTGGTAGCGAATCGCTGTGTATTGACTACCGGCGTCGCTGTGTTGGATCACGCCAGTGACGTTTCACCTGCTCGTTCCCGGGGTCCACAGGGCCATCTTCAGTGCCTCCAGGGGCAGCTCGGTGGGCATCGCCGAGGAGGTGCGCCAGCCGACGATGCGACGGCTGAACGCGTCGGAGACGAAGGCGGTGAACGCCATGCCCGACCAGGTCGGCACGTAGGTGAAGTCCACCAGCCACAGGCGGTTGGGCGCCGGTGCGGTGAAGTCGCGCTACACCAGGTCTGGCGGCCGGGCCGCCGCCGCACCAGGCCGGGTGGTCCGGACGACCCGGCCACGGCGGGCTCCCTGCGGGACCTCAGCGCGCAAGAGCCGCTCCACCTGGCGGCGCGAGACCGGGCGGCCGGCCACGCCACCCTCGCCGCCCAGCTGGGCGTGCACCTTGCGCACGCCGTAGAGCCCCCGGCCGATCTCGCGGTCGCTGTGCACGGCACGGATCCGCTCGAGGACGACCGCATCCCGCTGCGCGCGGGCCGCAGACGGGCGGGTCTTGGCCGACCGGTAGGTGCTCGGGGCGATCTGCAGGCCGTGCTCGCGCAGGACCCGGCAGATCGGCTCGACCCCGAACTCCTCCTTGTGCTCGTCGATGTAGTCGACGATCACCGCTGTGGGCGGTCGAGCTCCGCCGCGAAGAAGGCCGACGCCGTCTTCAACATCGCGTTGGCCCGGCGCAGCTCGCGGACCTCCCGCTGCAGCTCGCGCAGCCGGGCCCGCTCGCCGATGGTCAGTCCCGGCTCGGCGCCGGCGTCGACGCGGGCCTGTTTGACCCAGTTCCGCAGCGTGTCCGGCTGGATGCCCAGCTGCTCACCGACCCGTCGGCAGGCGGAGTTCACGCTCAGCTTCTCCGGGCCGTCGACGAGGTCGCAGGCGAAACGGATCGACCGCTCACGCAGCTCGTCGGGGTACTTCCTCGGTGCAGGCACGATTCCACTCTCCCGTGGATTCGGACCCGCTACGAGACCGGGGACGGTTCACCCGCTAGCTACTCGACCAGCGCCGGAACCTGAGCCCTCGCCCCACACCGGGCGGGGGCGCTGCCACATCCAACACCCCGGTCTTGTGCGGACCGGCGTGTGCCGGGGTGCGCGGGGGAGACCATGGGGCCGCCATGCTCTCTTCGGGCCGCGAACTGTCGGCCCGCGGTGGTGTGCTGGGCGCCATGAGCGACGAACCGGAGCTTGGACGTGCGCCCCGGCCACAGAGCGCCCCCGGCGGGCTCCCTTGACCGCCGGGGGCGCTGGCCTCGATCAGGCCGAGTGCAGCCCGACGACGACGTCGCTGTCGTTGCCCTTGCCGGCCGGATGCGCCTCCATCCCGCTGAGGAGCCGCACCGTCTGCCAGCGCCCAGGCGCCCATGCTCGCGTCAGGACGCCCTCCAGGGAGAGTGCGACCAGCGCGCCGCCCTCGGTGGCCAGGATGCCCGCCTCGATCCGCTCCTCCGTGCCGTCCGCCGCCTGGACCAGCCACACACCCGGCATGCTGTGCTCCCCCTCCAGGCGCCGCGACTCAGCGCCGTACCCGAACACAACGGGGCTGGATGCGAGGCGGCAACTTGAGCTGGGCGCGGCATAACCCCCGGTTACCGGAACAGTATCGTGCGGCATCGAGCTGCGGCGGAGGTTCACCGTGCGGCTCAGAACTGGGAGTGCTGCTCCGGCCCGCCCCGCATGTACTGATACAAGCGGTCGGCCAGTGGCCAACCCTGATCGGCGCGGCGCCGCAGCACCGTCGGTTCGCGCTCGGTGGCCAGCTTGGCACGCTGCTCCAGCATCAAGGCCGTCTCGCGATGCAGCGCGATCTCCTGGACCAGCTCGTCTGTCTCCCGGTTGCTCAGCGGCGACACGCCAGCTGAGAGCCTGCCACGACCCTTGGCTGGAGCCATCCAAGAATCGTTAGGCCACAACTACCACCTGGGGCTACAGCGGATCCCCGAAACCCAGTCGCCTGCGTTCCACGAGTCGTGCATGCGGAGCCCATGTCGGCGCGGTCGAGAGAGCCGCCCGCGACCGGCTCAGGCTTCCGGCCGCTGAGCCCAGGGGTCGGGGCCGCCTTTACAGACGCTGAGCCCGGCGAGAGTGTCGGCCCGCGGTGGTCGACTGGCCGCCGGAGTCGGCATCTCGCTGACCGTCGTTCCCGAGCACGCGCGGCAGGGTCATGCTTGTGGCGGCCGCCACTGTCACGAGCAGTGACGCGTTCACGACCGCCCATGATCGCTTGTCCCCAGACGTCGGCCGCGAGTCCACAGCGGTTCACTCCAGCCCGTCTACGCAGCTCAGACGGGATACGGAACGAGCGCACACATGGACGAAGGCCGGGGCACGGACCGAAATGGTCAAAATGGGTGGTCAAGCAGTTCCGTTCCGAGCGCGTCCTTCGGGGAGTGGCGGGCCCTACACGATCGTCCGCCCGGGATCGTTCGACGCCGTCCCACCCGACGACGACCGCCTGAGGTGGTCTGCAGGACACGCCCGGTCGCGAGTCACGATGTCGGGAAGACACGGCGCCAGTTCTTGCCCTGCCCATCGGTCGAGGCGGAGGTCAGCCTGCACTGCTTACCAGGCTGGTGTCCCACCGGCGGTGGCCGTCTGGCCGTGGGGTCATGAGGACGGCGACCGTGATCGAGTCGTCGACTTGGCGAGTGGCTCGCCGCAGATCGTTTCCGGGGCGGTCCCCGGCTCGCGCAGGAGGGCAGCTGCTACGGCCGCCTGACCCGCACTGAGGGCGCCGTCATTGCACGGCAGCTCCTCGTGGAGGAGCACGTGCAGGCCGGCGCGGCGGAGGTGCTCGGTCAGCAGCTCGGTCAGGTAGGCGTTCTGGAACACCCCTCCGGTCAGCGCGACGGTGTCGACCCCGTGCGCGCCGGCCAGCCCACAGGCCAGTTGGGCGGCCGACGCGGCGAGACCGGCGTGAAAGCCGGCGGCGATCCGCGCCGGCGGGAGGCCGCGCGCCCGGTCGGCGACGACCTGGCCGAGCAGAGGGCCGGGGTCCAGCACACCGTCGACGAGCGCCATGGGATAGACCGGAGCCCGGGCCCCGTCGACCGTGCACGCCAGCGCTTCGAGCTCTACGGCGGCCTGCCCCTCGTAGCTGACCCGCGATCGGACGCCGAGGAGGGCGGCCACCGCGTCGAACAGCCGCCCCACGCTGGAGGTCTCCGGCGAGCGGCCCGAGCGCACGAGGGAGAGCACGGCCGCCCACCGCGGGTCCAGGGCCGGGCCGAGCCCCGCCGCCACGTCCTCTCCGAGCGCCCGGTGCAGCCACGACAGCGCGGTGCGCCACGGCTCCCGGACGGCGGCGTCCCCACCCGGCAGGGCCGCGGAGGTCAGGTGCCCGACGCGCCGGAAGCCGGTGAGGTCGGCGAGCAGGAACTCCCCACCCCACAGGGTGCCGTCGGTACCCAGGCCCAGTCCGTCGAAGGCGATGCCGAGCACGGGCTCGGTCCGGCCGTGCTCGACCAGGCAGGAGGCGACGTGCGCGTGGTGGTGCTGCACCCCGACCAGCGGCAGCCCCGAGTCACGAGCCCAGGCGGTCGATCGGTAGTCCGGGTGCAGGTCGTGGGCGACCGCGGCGGGCCGGACCCGGGCCAGCCCGGTCAGGTGCTCGATCGCCTGCTCGAAGGCCACGGACGTCGCCCAGTGCTGCAGGTCGCCGAGATGCTGGCTGAGCACCAGCGCGCGGCCCCGGGCCAGCGCCACGGTGTTCTTCAGCTGCGCGCCGACGGCCAGCACCGGCCGGTCGGCGTCGACGGGCAGCCGCACCGGCTGCGGCACCCACCCCCGGGCACGCCGCAGCACCTGCAGCCGGCCCCCGGCCGCGCGGACCACGGAGTCGTCGGCACGGACGGCGATCGGGCGGTCGTGACCGAGGACGCCGTCGACGAGCGGCCCCAGGCGGTCCCGGGCCTCGTCGTCGTCGCAGGCGACGGGCTCGTCGCTGAGGTTGCCGCTGGTCATGACCAGTGGCCGGTCGAGGGCCGCGAGCAGGAGGACGTGCACCGGACTGGGCGGCAGCATCACGCCCAGCTCGGGGAGGCCGGGGGCGACCTCGTCCGCGACGGCGGCACCGGCCCGGCGCGGGGCCAGGACCACCGGCCGCCGGGGCGAGGCCAGCATCGCGCGGGCCACCGGGTCGAGCAGACACAGCGCATCGGCGGCGGCCGGGTCGCGCACCATGACGGCGAAGGGCTTGTCGGGACGCTGTTTGCGGGCACGGAGCCCGGCCACCGCCGCCGGCAGGGTGGCATCGCAGGCGAGGTGGTAGCCGCCGACCGACTTGACCGCGATCGTCCCGCCTCCGGACAGGCAGGCCACGGCGGCCGCGAGCGCTCCCGGACCGCTGACCGGCTCGCCCTGCGCGGTCCACGTCAGGCGGGGGCCGCACTCGGGGCAGGCGTTCGGCTGGGCGTGGAACCGGCGGTCGGACGGGTCGTCGTACTCCGACTGGCACGCCGGGCACATGGCGTAGCCGGCCATGGTGGTGGCCGGGCGGTCGTAGGGCACCGCCCGGACGATCGTGTAGCGGGGGCCGCAGTCGGTGCAGTTGGTGAACGGGTACCCGAAGCGTCGGTCACGCGGGTCGGACAGCTCGGCGAGACACGCGTCGCACGGGGCGACGTCCGCGCTGACCCGCAGGTCGGGATCAGCACCGGGCGTGCTGGCCACGATCCGGAAGCCGGTGCCACCGGCCGGAGCCACGGACTCCACCTCGACCGTCTCGACGGCGGCCAGGGGCGGAGGCCGCTCGCGCACGGTGCGGACCAGCTCGTCGAGGGTCGGTTCGGAACCCTCGACCTCGAGGACGACGTCGCCGCCCTCGTTCGCGGCCCAGCCGGTGAGGCCGAGTTCGGTGGCCCGCCGGTGGAGGAAGGGACGGAACCCGACGCCCTGCACGGTGCCCCGGACACGGATGCGGCGCCGCGCCACGGTCATCGCCGGACGCCTCGGCGAGCGCGTCAGCAGATCCGGGGCAGCGGATCGCCGACCAGCATGTCGACGATCCGGCTGCCCCCGAACGAGGTCTCCAGCAGCACGATGCGCTCCGGCTCGGCGGCGACGCGCCCGATCACGGCGGCGTCCGCTCCCAGGGGATGCGCCCGCAGCGCCGCCAGCGCCGGAGCGGCCTCCTCCGGCGGGACGACGGCGACGAGCTTGCCCTCGTTGGCGACGTAGAGCGGGTCGATGCCCAGCAGGTCGCAGGCTCCACCGACCGGACGGCGGACGGGCAATGACGACTCCTGGAGCACGACGGCCACCTCCGCCTGCGCCGCGAGCTCGTTGCAGACGGTGCCCACCCCACCGCGGGTGGGGTCGCGCAGCCACCGCGTGCCCGGCGCGGCGGCGAGGAGGACCTCCACGAGGTCGGCCAGCGGTGCGGTGTCCGAGACGACGTCGGCCTCGAGGTCCAGGTCGCCGCGGGCGAGCAGCACCGCCACGCCGTGGTCGGCCAGGGTGCCGCTCACCAGCACCACGTCCCCCGGCCGGACCCGATCGGCGCCCAGCCGCCGCCCGGCGGGGACCAGGCCCACCCCGGCCGTGGTGATGAAGACGCCGTCCGCCGCCCCGGTGTCGACGACCTTGGTGTCCCCGGTGACGACCGTGACGCCGGCCGCGGCTGCGGCCTCGGCCATGTCCGCGGCGAGCGCGGCCAGCTCCGCCACCGGGAAGCCCTCCTCGATCACGAACGCTGCCGACAGCCAGGCCGGCCGCGCCCCGCACATCGCCAGGTCGTTGACCGTCCCGTGGACGGCCAGCGAGCCGATCGACCCGCCGGGGAACCGGTGCGGACGCACCACGTAGGAGTCGGTGGCGAAGGCGAGCTGGTGGCCCGAGGGCAGGGGCAGCAGCGCTCCGTCGCCGAGGGGCTCCAGGGCCTCGTTGCGGAACGCCTCGAGGAAGACCGCGTCGACCAGGGCGGCCGAGGCCTTGCCCCCGGCGCCGTGGGCCAGCGTCACGACCTCGTCGGTGAGCCGCGGCCGCCGGCGCCGGAAGGCCTCGATGCGCTCGAGCACCAGCTCCTGGCGTCCCTCCGGCGTGAGGGGCCGCCCGCGCCCGTTCACGAGGAGGCCGCCGCGAGGCCGGCCGCGGTGCGGTGCAGGCGACCGAAGGTGTAGTACGCCGCGCACGCGCCCTCGGACGACACCATGCATGTCCCGATAGGTGTCTCCGGGGTGCAGGCGGTGCCGAACACCTTGCACTCCCAGGGCTTGATCGCGCCCTTGAGCACCTCGCCGCACTGGCACGCCTTGGGGTCGGCGACGCGGATCCCGGGCAGCTCGAAGCGCCGCTCGGCGTCCCAGTCGGCGAACTCCTCCGACAGGGCGAGCGCGCTCTGCGCGATGAAGCCGAGCCCCCGCCACTCGAAGTGCGGTCGCAGCCGGAAGACCCGTTGCAGCATGGCCAGCGCGATCGGGTTGCCCTCGTCGCGGACGACGCGGGTGTACTGGTTCTGCACCTCGCACCGGCCCTGGGCGTACTGCTCGAGCAGCATGACGATCGACTGCAGGATGTCCAACGGCTCGAACCCCGCCGTCACCAGCGGCTTGCCGTAGCGGCGAGCCACGAACTCGTAGGGGCGGTTGCCGATCACCGTGCTGACGTGCCCCGGGCCGAGGAAGCCGTCGAGCCGCAGGTCCGGGGACTCCAGGATCGCCTTGAGCGGCGGGACGATCGTCACGTGGTTGGAGAAGACGCTGAAGTTCCGGACGCCGGTCTCCTGCGCCCGCAGCAGCGTCACCGCGGTCGACGGCGCCGTCGTCTCGAACCCGACGGCGAAGAAGACCACCTGACGGTCGGGGCTCGCCTCGGCGATCCTCAGCGCGTCCAGCGGCGAGTACACCATCCGGACGTCGGCGCCGCGGGCCTTGGCCTCCAGCAGGCTGCCCGCGCTGCCGGGCACCCGCATCATGTCGCCGAAGGAGGTGAAGACGACGCCGGGCTGCTCGGCCAGCGCGATGGCGTCGTCGACCCGCCCCATCGGGATGACGCACACGGGGCAGCCCGGCCCGTGCACCAGCTCGACCGTCTCGGGCAGCAGCTGCTCGATGCCGTGCCGGTAGATGGTGTGCGTGTGGCCGCCGCAGACCTCCATGAAGGCGTACGGCACGCCGTCGCGGCCGGCCTCGGCGAGCTCGGTGATCCGGCGCACCGCCACCCGCGCCGCTGCCGGATCGCGGTACTCGTCGACGAACCTCACGGGGCTCCCTCCCGCTCGAACTCGTGCTGCACCCGCTGCCACAGGGCGTGGGCCAGCGCCGACTGCGCCTCCTGGGTGCGGTGGACGCTCTGGCCCTCGACGGCCAGGCAGTGGTCGAGGTCCGGGCAGGTCGCCATGGCGCCCCCGCCGTAGCCGGCCAGCCCGACGGTCAGCAGTCCCCGCCGGCGGCCCTCCGCGAAGGCCTTCAGCACGTTGGTCGAACCCCCGCTGGTCGACAGGCCGACGGCGATGTCGCCGGGGCGGCCGTGCGCGATCAGCTGCCGGGAGAAGACCACGTCGACGCCCACGTCGTTGGCCAGCGCGGTCAGGACGGCGGTGTCGGCCACCAGGGAGCGCGCCGGCAGCGGACGTCCGGCCACCGGCGAGGCGAACAGCGCGGCCAGGCCGGCGGCGTCGGTGGCCGAGCCGCCGTTGCCGAAGGTGAGCAGGCGCCCGCCGGACCGGAACGCGGCGGCCATGGCGGTCGCGACCCGGTCGAGGTCGTCCGCGAGACCGGCGATGCTCGTCCTGCGCAGTCGGACGCTCTCGGCGGCCTTGGCCTCGGCGGAGGAGGCCAGGTCCGCGAGGAGCGCCGACGCGTCGGTCTCCTCCGACTCGAGGAACGGGTAGAGGAAGCTGCCGCCGCCGGTCACGATGCCGGGTCCAGTCGGGTGATCGCCATGCCGGCGTGCACGACCAGCAGGTCGTGCACCTCCACGGTCCCGACGAGGGCGAGATCCACGCGTTCGGCCCGCTGGCCGGCCCGGACCACTGCGGAGACGCCGTCCACCTCGATCACCTCGGCCAGCCGGCCCTCGTCGGAGCAGGTGGTGCAGACCGGCCCCTCGCAGGCGGCGTCCGGCTGCAGCAGCCCGGGGTGCTCGAGCCACACGTGCGCCAGTTCCCAGAGCAGGTGGTAGAGCAGGATGAAGCCCCCGTCGTGCTCCGCGGCCTCGTCGGGCAGCCACAGCACGTGGTCGGCGACCCCGGCGGCCGGCCGCTCGCCGCCGCCGATCCACACCGAGGTGACCCCCCAGGCCGGCGTGCGGCGGACCAGGTCGAGCACGCCGGCCGAGCCGGCCGGTCCGATGGCCACCAGGACGTCACCCGGTCGTGCGTTGGCGCGGGCGGACGCCGTCAGGTCGTGCGGTGGCAGCGCCACCGCGGCCAGCGCCGGCTTGCCGACGATCACCGGATGGACGAACTCCACCGCGACGTGCTGGGCGTGGTGGGGCGACGCCGGGGAGGCGCACCACATGGTCCCTCCCGCGGCCAACCGCCGGGCCAGCACCCGCGATGCCGAGGCCAGGTCCTCGGCCAGACCCGGAGGCAGCCCCGTCCCTGCGGGCACGCGGGTGGTGGTCACGACCGGCTCGCCTGCGCTCCCGCCCGGTCGACGTCGAGCCCCTCGACGCGTGCCGAGTAGTCCGACAGCTCCTGCTCGTACATGTCACCGAGCCGCTTGAGGGCGTCGAGGGTCTCGCGTGCCTCGTCCTCGTCGATGCGCGCCATGGCGAAGCCGACGTGCACGAGCACCCAGTCGCCGACCCGGGCGCCGTCCGGACCGTCGAGGCCGATCAGGGCCACCGAGACCTCCCGGCGGACACCGTCGACGTCCACCTTCGCCCGCAGCGCGGCGGGATCGCTGATCGCCACGATCTGGCCGGGAATGCCAAGGCACATGGGTGAGCCCCCTGAGTGTCGGGTGACCTCCGTCACTGTAGGGCGTGGACTAGATGTGCGGAACCAGTAGCGGAGGACGCGCGGTCCCCGCCTACAGTCCCGCCCATGCGGGTGGCCTTCGTGGGCAAGGGCGGAGCCGGCAAGTCGTCGCTGGCCGGGACGTTCGCGCGCGTGCTCGCCGCCGCCGGCGAGCAGGTGCTGGTCCTGGACTCCGACCCCATGCCCGGCCTGGCGCTGTCCCTCGGTGTCCCCTCGGTCGACACCGGGCTGCCCGACGACGCGGTCGAGGAGTACCAGGAGGGCGGCCGCCGCCGGTACCGCCTGCGCTCCGGGCTGACCGGGCAGGGGGCCGTCGAGCAGTACGCCGTCGCAGGGCCGGACGGAGTGCGCTTCCTGCAGCTAGGCAAGGCGCGCGGCCCCCGGTGGGACAACAGCCGCCCGCACTGGGCCTTCCAGCGCGTGCTGGACGACCTGCCCGGGGACGACTGGAGCATCGTCGGCGACCTGCCCGGGGGCACCCGCCAGCCGTTCATGACCTGGGGGCGTTACGCACGGACGTACCTGGTGGTCGTCGAACCCACCCCGGCGTCCCTGCTCTCCGGGCGGCGCCTGGCCCGACTGGCCGCGAGCCGCGGCACACCGCAGGTCCTGGCGGTCGCCAACAAGATGCGGCAGCCCGACGATCCGGACCGGGTGGCGGCCGGGACCGGACTGGACGTCCTGGGCGCCGTTCCGTTCGACCCCGCCGTGGCCGAGGCCGACCGGCAGGGCCGGGCGCTCCTGGACGCCGAGCCCGCCGCGCCGGCCGTCGCCGCAGTACGGTCCCTCGTGGAGGCCCTGCGCAGCCGGGAGGCACCGTCGTGAAGATCGCTGTGGTCGGCAAGGGCGGGTCCGGGAAGACCACCACGGCGGCGGTCCTCGCCCGCACCTACGCCCGACGGGGGCACGAGACCCTCGCTCTGGACTGCGACACCAACCCCAACCTCGGCATCTCGCTGGGCCTCGGCGAGGACGCGACCGAAGCCCTGGTCACCGTCCGCGACGCCCTCGACGCGGGTGAGGAGGAGCACGCGTCGAGCGCGGACGACCTGGTCGAGCGCTTCGGTGCGACCGCTCCCGACGGCGTCCGCCTCGCGGTCGTCTCGGCGATCCAGAACCCCGAACCGGGCTGCCCGTAGTGCGGCATCTCACCTGAGCAGTTGCTCGGGCAGCTGGAACGTCCCGGTCGCGCCGTCATCGCCGACTTCGAGGCCGGCCTCGGCACGGTGCTGCGGATGGACGGCCGGCCGGTCGACGTGGTCGTCGTGGTCGTCGAGCCCACGGCCAAGTCGCTGGAGGTCGGCCGCCGTGCGGCCGACGCCGTCCGCGAGGGCGGCCTGGGCCGCGTCGTGGTCACGGCCAACCGGGTCCGCGACGACGACGACGTCGCCCGGGTCCGCGCGGCCTTCCCAGGGCTCGACCCGGTCCTGGTGCCGGACGAGCCGGCGATCGTGGCCGCGGAACGGCGCGGCGAGGCGCCGCTGGACGCGGCTGCCGACTCCCCCGGGGTGCGGGCCCTGGTGCAGCTGGCCGAGAGCCTGCTCCCCGGCCGCGGCTGAGGTACAGCTAGCCGAGCCCGGCGGGGTCGGCGGCGTCGACGGCGTCGAGCACGTCGTCGAGCGCGGTTCGGACCGCCGGAGAGGGCGTCAGGGCGCCGGTCGTGCCGGCGCGGTCGGCCTGGGCGACCTGCTCCTCGTAGGGGAGGACACCGGCGACCGCCAGCCCCTCCTCCGCCAGCGCACCCCGGAGGTACTCCTCGTCCTCCGGGGTGCGCGCCTTGTTGCCCACGGCCAGCACCTGCGGGATCCCGAGCTCGGCCGCCAGTGCCGCCGTCCGCGCCGCCGTGAGCACGGACTTGCGAGTGGGTTCACAGACCACGAGCAGGAGGTCGGCGTGCGCCAGCGTCCCGCCGGACCGGCTCAGGTGCTCCAGCCCCGCCTCCATGTCCACCAGCGTCAGGTCGACGTCGGCGAGGGCGTCGGCGAGCAGGCTGCGAACCGTGGCGTGCCCACCACAGGTGCACCCGGCGCCCGCTTCGGCGACCCTGATCGCCGAGATCAACGTGGGCCCGGCCGGTGTCGGCCGTCCGTACTGCTCGACCAGGTCCGCCGCCGCGAGGCCTCCTCCTCTGCCGACCACGACGCTGCGCGGCAGGACCGGAACGGCCTCGGTCTCGGCCAGCGACAGTCCGAGGGACAGTCCCAGGTTGGGGTTGGAGTCGGTGTCGACGGCCACGACCGTGCGGCCACGTTCGGACCAGGCCCGGGCCAGCAGGCCGGCGATGGTCGTCTTGCCGACTCCGCCCTTCCCCACCACGCCGACCTTGAGGGCGGTCGGACGTGCCACGGTCCTCATCGCGTCCTCCTCGCGGCATGCAGTCGGTAGTGGTGCAGGTCACCTACCAGGGGCAGACTGCCACCACGCTGCCGAACCGTCGACAGGCAGGAGGGCTGCACGGTGACCAGGGTGCGGACCGCTCGTGGCTGAGGAGACCCCGACGGACCGGACGCTGGCCGAACTCGGGCCGCTGCTCGACCGGCTCGAGGACTTGCTGTGCGAGGTGGACGAGTTCGACGACGCGGCACGGAGCCGGGTGTTCGAGCTGCTCGACGGCGTCGATGCGCTCCACCGGCTGGCGGTGACCCGGCTGGCCGATGCGCTCGGCGCGGACACCGACAGGCTGCGGTCGAGCGATCCAGCGGTCGCCTGGCTGTTCGAGGCCTACGGCGTGGGTGTCGACGACGTCGCGGCCGCCTCGGCGGCGCTCGACCCGGTCCGCCCGTACATCACCGAGCACGGCGGGGACGTCGAGGTGCTCGCCGTTCAGCGCGGGGTGGTCCGCGTGCGGCTGAGCGGCACCTGCTCGGGCTGCACCTCGGCCGCCCAGACCCTCCGGTACGGGGTGGAGGACGCCCTGCGGGAGAACCTGCCCGGCTTCGTCGCGATGGAGGTCGCACCCGACAGCGGCGCCGCCCCCCACCCGCCGCCCGGCCCGGTGCTGCTGCAGATCCAGCCGCGACCGGCGTGACCGTGGCTCGTCAGCCTCCGCTCACGACGTGCTCCGCCAGCAGCCGGCCGACCTCCGCAACGGCCACGTCCACGGCTCGCGCGGTGGCCGCGGACAGCCCCTGCCCGACCCGGTCGGTGTCGGTTGTCTGCACGCCCACCACGAGCGTGGTCTCCGGCAGCACGCCGAGGGCCCGCGCCACCATCAGCGCTTTCTCCGGGGTCGCCAGGTGCATGTCCGCCAGTTCGTCGCGCCGCCGGTCGGGCGACAGGGCCGCGACGTCTAGCACGTCCGGGCGCTGGACCACCACCGTGCCAGCCGGCCGGCCGAGGTCGACGGCATCGACCACGATCAGCACCTCGGCCCCCGGCATCAGCTCCTGCACCAGGTGGATGCCCCCGATGCCGACCTCGAGCACGCTGACCCCGGCGGGCAGGCCCACCGCCAGGAGGCGTTCGGCCACCGCACTGCCGAACCCGTCGTCCCCCCGCAGCACGTTGCCGAAGCAGGCGACGATCGCGGCCACGGCAGCAGGGTAGGCGGCCATGACGGCAGCCCAGCCGGATCCGCTCGCCGCACGGCTCGACCGCTATCCGGTCACCCGGTATCCGGTACAGCACGCCACGACGCAGTTCCACCTCGGTGCCTCGCGGCTGGCGGCCGGGGACCCGACCGCCGCCCTCGATGCGCTGACCGTGGCCCGGCGCGTCTTCGGCGAGGCGAGCCTGCGCCTGGAGGAGGCCAAGGCCACCACCATGCTCGGCATCGCGCTGCGGGAGTCCGGCCGGCCGGCGGAGGCCGCGACGGCGTTCCGCGCGGCGGCGGAGTCGTTCGCGGAGCTGGGCCAGCCGGTCGAGCAGGCCGCAGCCTCCTACAATCTGGGGCTGGTCCTGCGCGACGGTGGGGACGTCGCCGCAGCCCAGGCCGCCTGGTCGACCGCGCGGGAGGCCTTCCGCGCCAGCGGGCAGCCGGCCCAGGCGGCGGCCTGCGCCCGCGAGCACGGCGCGTGTCTGCTCACGGCCGGCGACCCCGAGGCCGCGCAACCGCTGCTCGAGGAGGCGGCCGTCCTCGCCGAGCGGGCGGGCGACCTGCCTGGGCTCGGAGCCGCTCTCAACGCGCTGGGGCTGGCGTTGCTGGCGACTGACCGGCCCGCCGAGGCCGCGGAGACGTTCCGCCGGGCGCTCGGCGCCTCCCCCCGCACGGTCCGCCCGGCCGAGTACGCCATGGCCAAGGCCAACCTGGCGCTGGCCGCTGCTCGCGCCGGGCAGGACGCGCGTGCCCGGCTCGCCGCCCGGCAGTCGCTGGCCGTGCCCGCGGCCGCCGCACCCGTCCGGGCCCAGGCCCGCCAGGTGCTGGCCCAGCTGCCGCCCCCACCGGGGAACGACCTGCTGGACGTGCTCGACGAGGAGCCGCCCGACCGGTGGACCGCCACGGTCCGCGAGGAGGTGCTGCGACTGGTCGAGGCACCGGCTCCCGAGCGTCGAGCCGCCGTGGCCGGCTTCCTCGAGGGTGCGCTCGCCCGTCCGGGGACGGCTCACGCGCTGGTCCAGAGCTTCCTGCACGTGCTCCTCGAGCTCCCGCCGTCGGGGTACGACCCGATGGTGCAGGCCGTGGTCGGAGCCGCGGTCGCCGGTGGGCCCGAGGCCTCGCCGCGGAACCGCGACGCGCTGCGCCGGGTGATGCGCTCGGCCATGGCCAGGTTCCCCGTCCCGCAGTGGGACCGGCTCGCCGCGAGCTTCGACGCGGTGGCGGCCGAGAGCGGTGCGCCGCTCGGTTGGCGATGAGCGCAGACCTGGCCGCCGAGGAACTGACGCGCCTGCTCGGCACGCGCCCGTTCCGCTCCTACCCGGCGCTGCTGTTCACCGAGCCGGCGGCGATGGCCTGGGCCCGAACCGGAGCACCGGCCGGTGCGGTGGTCGTCGCCGACTACCAGGCCTCGCCGCGGGGCCGTGGCGGCTGGCCGTGGCAGGTGCGTCCCGGGCACGGACTCGGTTTCTCCCTGGTCCTGCGCCCGGACCTGCCGCCGGAACGGGAGGGCTGGCTCTACGTCGTCGCCTCCGTCGCACTGGCCGACGAACTGGGCGACGTCCGGTTCGCGTGGCCGGACACCGTCACAGCTCCGGACGGCGGCACCGTTCTCGTTCGGCTCGGCGCCTTCGTGCAACTGGGGCCGCAGCGCACCGAGTGGGCGGTGGCCACGGTGCTCGTCGAGGACGCCGCCCCACCGCGAGGCCGGCTGCTCGCCCGGCTCGCCGCGGCCGTCGAGCAACGACTGACCCAACCGCCCGCCGCGGTGCTCGAGGCCTACGCGCCGCGGTGCCTGACCCTCGGCCGGTTCGTCCGGGCGCGCATGATCCCGCTGGGACCGGGCGGACCCGCGGTCGTCGGTGAGGCGGTCGACGTCCTTGCCGACGGTGCCCTGGTCCTGCGCACGGCCCGGGGCAACCGCGTCGCCGTCCGCCCACCCAACCTCGGCCTGCTCGAACCGGCCGAACCGCCCGACGAGGGGAAGCAGGAGGGCATGTAGGTGTTCCTGACATGTAGTAGCGTCCGGCCGCGTGATGCTGGTCACACCAGGCGCCTCGGCACCGTCGGTCCGGTCCGCGCTCAGCAGCGCCTCCGTGCGATGGAAGGTCGGCTGGTGCGTGGGCGGAGCGGTCGTGGTCGTCAGCGCCGGGCTGCTGCTGACGATCATCGGGTACGCCCGGCGCATCGCGCGGCAGGCCGACGAGATCACCGCAGCGCTCGAAGCGGCCCGCGCCAACACCGCCCCCCTGTTCGACCTCGTGCGCACCAACGGTCACCTCGATCGCATCGCCGCGCCGTCGCAGGAGCGTCGGTGAGGCGCGCCGAGCGCCTGGCCGCCGTCGTCGGGCTGGGTGCGGGGGCCGCGGTCGTGGGCGTGGCCGGTCTGCTGTTGCACCGCACGCTGGCCGTGGCCCAGGAGATCGGGCGGTACGCCGGGGACATCGCGACGGCGGCCTCGGCGCTGCGCGACAACACCGACCTGGCGGGGCACCTGACGACCCTGGGGGCGGGGGCGGCCCGTCTCCGTGCTGCCGCGGACGGTTCACCGGCGGAGGGGGCGGTTCGATGACACACGCAGACCCCAACCAGGTGCGGTGGCTGGTCACGCTGGCAGGCGGAGGGGTCGCCGTCCTCGCCGTCGCCGGCCTGCTCGAGACACTGCGTCGGAGCGTCGCCGACGTCGACGCGGCGGTCGACCGGGTCTGGACGGCGGGGAAGCTGGTAGCGCAGAACACCCAGGCGGGGCACCTGCTCCGGGAGACGACGGCGCGGACCGCGGCACTACATGGGGCGCTCGGCGCACCCGACGGGTCGAAGGAGCGTGCTCGGTGAGAAGAGGCCTGATCGCACTCACCCTCGGCGAGGTCGCCGTCCTGGTCGGCGCGCTGGCCGGCTACCTCGTCGCCATCACACGGACACTGCGCCAGGTCTCGCAGACGCTGGCCCGGATCACGATGGGGGTACGCGCCATCGAACGCCAGACAGAACCGATCGGACCCGCGCTCCAGGCGGTCAACGCCGACCTCGACGCGGTGGCCTCTGCGCTCGAGCGCGGCTGATTCGCCGGCGCCGAGGTCCGGTTCCGGAGCTGTGCGGAAGACAGCCCGCCCGGAGGGTCAGGAGCCGGCCTGCTCCAGTGCCTCGGTCGGCACCGTGTAGCTGCCGCTCATCGTGAACTGCACGTCGCGGAACTCACCGAGCTCCGCACACCCCTCCGGGGCGAAGCAGAAGAAGTACCCGGCGATGGCGCCCTCGCCGCGCAACTGTTCGTACGGCCCGGTCCCGCCGACGATCTCGAGGGAGCCCTGCCAGACGACCGTCTCGTCCGTCGCCTCCACCGCCTGCGCCGTCCACTCGAAGCGGATGCGGTCCTTCTGGGGATCCGGCACCGGATCGGGATCCGGCGTCACCCCCGGCCGCAGCTGGCAGACGGTGAGCTCCAGTGCGCCTTCCAGCTGCATCGCACCGTCGTCCCCCTCGCTGACCTCGAACTCGAGGGGGTGAGCGCGGGTCGACGCCGGGACGCGGCTGCCCGGCACCAGCGCGTTGAACGTCGGGAGGTCGCCGGAGATGTTGTTGACCGGCGCGTTCCCGGTGCAGGGGATGGCGGCGTACCGGTACGGACCCTCGCCCTGCGCGGTGCCGTCCCAGGGGTTGGGCTGCTGTTCCCCGACGTCGGCGCCCGCGTACGGCGTCGTGTGGGCCATCTCGACCAGGCTGAACGACCCGCGGATCTGGTCCTCGCCCTGCCGCAGGACCGGGTCGCCCGCCCCGGTGCTCGGCGAGGTGCTCTCCGAATCGCTCGGAGCCGGCTCAGCGCCTCCCCCCTCGGCTGCCGGATCACCGCTGCAGGCGCCGAGGAGCAGGGCCGACGCCACCGCGAGGACTGCGGACGAGGATGTGTGGGACATGCTTCCCCTCCCGGGAAACGGCGGGCTCCACCCTGGCCGGAGTCAACCAGCGCGGAGCGATCGGCGCATCTCCCGACGACGGTTGACGGCACCCCGCGGCGGTGACACCGTCAGCCGGGACACCGGCGTCGGTGGAGGTGCGATGGTGCGCGGCATCGTGATCGGGCTCTGTAGCACGCTGTTCCTGGTCGTCACCGCGACGGGCGCACTCGCCTGCGACACCAGCTCCTGGCTCCAGGTGCGCGGCACGGCCGCCCCGGGCGCCGCCGTGACGGTCTACGGGGGCGGTCTCGAACCGGGCCCGATGACGCTGGTCTGGGACCGTTCCGGTGGCGAGGTCGTCGGTGCTGCCTCCGTCTCGCCGGACGGCCGCGTGGAGGCCGACGTCGAGATCCCCGCCACCGCCGCCGGACGGCACACGATCATCGCGGTGCCCGCCGCTGCGGCCGAGTCGCCGGTCGACCTGCACGCCTGGACCGACGTGATCGTCCCCGGGGGCGCCGTCGAGCCACAGCCGGTACCGGTGCCGGTGCCGGCGGGCCGGGCCACCGCGGAGTCCTCGCTGGCGGGCCAGGTCGGGCTCGGGCTCGCCGCCCTCACGATCGCCGTTCTGGTCCTGGCTGTCCGGCGCCGGCGCGCCGCCGGTCGCGCTGCGGCGGCAGGCATCGGCGGAGTCGATGCCCTCGACGCCGAGCTGCGCGGCCTGCTCGACGAACAGCAGCGCGACCCCTCCTCCGCCACCGGCACACCCGGCTCGCCGGTCAGCCGCTGATCGCCACGGGCCGACGGATCGAGCGCCCCCCGATCAGGGCACGGGACGAGCCTCCAACGCCTCCAGGCGGTCGAGTTCCTCGATGAGTGCCCACCACAGGCCCCAGTCGCGGTGGTCCATGCCCTCGCTGCTCGCCCCGGCCGCGATCCCGAGCCTCAGCCGGTCGCGCAGCCGGAAGGTCGCCCCCCAGCGGCCGTCCCGGTCCAGGCGGACGAGTTCGTCGAGCAGTGCGTGCAGCGCACGGAGGGACGCCGAGTCCCCCAGCCGGTAGCCCTCCAGCAGTGTCCGCAGCTCGTCGGCGAGCCGGAGCAGGGGAGCCCGCCGCACCTCGTCCCGCACGATCGCGAGGGCCGCGCCGAGACCGGCGGCGGCCGACGGGCTCAGCCCCTCCCCCGGATCGACCTCCTCCGGCTCCACCTCCACCGTCACCGTCCGGCCCGGGAGCACCCGCAAGCCGGCGGCCACGTCGACGACGAGGTCGACGTGCACGTAGCCCACGACGGCGTTCCCGACCGCCGCCTGCAGGTCGTCCGGTGCCAGCTGTGGCGGGTCGATGCGCCGACGCTCGACCGTTCCGGGCGCCCGTCCGCGTCGCACAGCGGCCACGAGCACGAGCGAGTCGGGCCGCAGGTCCTCCAGCCGCTGCGCGACGGCCACCGCGCCGTAGTGCAGGTCCTCGACGAGGACGTCCGGGCCCAGGCCCTCGGCGGCGAGCCGCTCCGCGGCGAGCCGGCCGAGGTCGAGATCGCCCTGGAACAGCTCGCTCACCCCGCCGACGAGGACGGTCATCGGTGCCGAGCGGTCCTCAGTCGCCGCCGCAGGAGCAGGTGTTGACCTCGCGGACCACCTCGCCGGCACCGGTGTGCACGTGCGTGGTGCACGGCATGCACGGATCGAAGCTGCGGATGGCCCGGAGCATGTCGATGCTGGTGAAGGACGACGGGTCGGACATCTCCTCGATGATGGGGGTGTTCATCACCGCCTCCTCGTACGGGCCGGGCTGACCCCAGGGGTCGCGCGGTGACGCGTTGATCGTCGACGGGGTGCAGATCTGGTAGTTGGTGATCTTGCCCTTGTCCATGACGAGGTGGTGGGTGAGCCAGCCCCGGCCGGCCCCCCACCACCCGACACTCACCCGTTCGTCGTCCGGGATGGCGTTCTCCAGCTCCTCGGGTGTCATGGCGGCGACCCGGCGTTCGCCCTGCTTGTGCATGTCGTAGGCCTGCAGCAGGCTCTCCAGCGCCACGAGCTGGCTGAACAGGTAGTGGTAGGCGCGGCCGCGGTTGCGCTCGAAGGCGTTCCACTTCTCGGGTACGCGCCACTCCACCTCGCGCTCGCCGGTCTCCCCCTTCGGCACCAGGAAACGCATGCCGGAGCCGGTGGCGGTCATGAACTCGCTCTCGGGCATCTTCTGCGCCTTGGCGGTCATGAGCAGGCGGGAGTAGCAGCCGGCCTCCACGACCTGGCGGTCCCAGCGCGGGGTGCACGCCCAGGTGTACTTGTCCTTCCAGTTCTTGGCGCCGGGCTTGGGCAGCGTCCGCTTGTTCCAGGGGTGGTAGGGCGACAGCGGGTTGCCGAGCGAGTCGGTGGCGAAGCGGGTGGTCGAGGACTCCTCGTAGTAGGAGTGCTCGACGAACTCCTCCCACCCGATGTTGATGTCGGTGAGCCGGGTGGTCAGCAGCTCGCCACCGATCACGACGCCGGGCGTCGACCAGCGCTTCTCCCCCCAGGAGTTGCAATTCTCGTAGGTCGCGTCGTAGGCGTGGGGGTCGTCCCAGTAGCCCGGGTCGATGTGGTTGGTCGGGCGGTAGCCGGTCAGCTGGAAACGGTCGTCGGCCTCGTAGAAGAAGGCGGGGATGTCGTCCCAGACCGCCATCATCCGCTGCGCGTAGTCGAAGATCTTGCCGAGTCTCGAGTGGTACTCGTTCAGCGTCTGCAAGGTCAGCGTGGTCGACACGCCCCCGGGCACGACGTTCTCCGGATGCGGGTACTTGCCGGTGAGCAGGACGACCATCTCCCGCGAGAGCCGGGTGAACTCCAGGCCCTCGCGGTACAGCTTGCCGGTCAGCGGGTTGAGCGCCGTCATGAGGTCGGCCATGGTGGCGAATCCGTGGATGTGCACGTTCGGGCACTTCCACGCCTCGGCCTTCGGCCACAGCTCGGGATTGGTGGTCCTGACCACCGACTCGGAGTAGTCGGGACCGGCGAGCAGGTAGAGGTGCAGCGGGTTGTCGTACCCCATCTCCGCGGCCTCGGTCATGTTGCGGACGACGGTGCCGAGGGGCGGCGGCTTGATGCCCATCGCGGACTCGATGGCGTAGGCCGCCGCGTGCGCGTGCACGCCGCCGCAGACGCCGCAGGCACGCGACGCCACGAAGATCGCGTCCCGCGGGTCCCGGCCCATGAGGATCACCTCGTAGCCGCGGAACAGGGTCGCCACGGCGTGCGAGTCCAGGTACGCACGGTTCTCCAGGTCGGCCGTCACGTGCACGGCCATGGCCCCGGCGATGCGGGTGACCGGGTCCATGTTGAGGTCCTTGACGTGCCCGTTGCGGGCCACCAGACGCGCGATCCGCGCGGTGCGCTCCTCCTCGGTCATCCCGACGTCCGGCTTGGTCAGGGTGACGTCGTAGGGGTTGGGGATCCCGCCGCGCAGGGTGGCCCGCCCGCGCTCGTCGAACTCGACGGGCAGCGTCTTGAAGCACATGGGGACTCCTCGATCGGTCGCGACGGAGTTGGTCAGACGCGGGGCTCGGGGCTGCCGCCGCTGGGGGCCTCCTCGCGCTTGCCCCACACGTCGGCCTTGGCCTTCCCACGGTCACCGGAGCGGCGGAGCGCGTCGTAGAACCTGTGGTTCACCTGGGCGATGGCCGACGGTTCGGGCATCTCGCGCCCGAAGCCGCTGGGCGTGGCGCCCTGCCGGTCCCAGCGCACCTCACGGTTGAGGTTGTTGTTGCTGAACCTGCGCAGCGGCCGGATGACGCTGCCCACCATGCGCGAGACCGTGGTCGAGGCGAACGAACCCGGCGGCCGCTTGTAGAACGGGGTGAACTTGTCGGGGAAGCCGGGCATGGTGCAGCCGATGCACGGCCCGCCGGCGTTCATGCAGCCCCCGACGTGGTTGATCATGCCGCGGGAGGTGATGTTGCAGTTGACGACCGGCCCCCAGCAGCCCACCTCGACCAGGCACTCGGGGTCGCCGAACTCCTGCGCGAACGTGCCCTCCTCGTAGTAGGCGCCGCGCACGCAGTTGCGGTGCACCGTCTCGCCGAACAGCCAGGCCGGCCGGCCCAGCTCGTCGAACTCCGGCAGGGGGCCGAAGCCCTGCAGGAAGTAGAGGATGGCCGCCACGGTCTCGGTGAAGTTGTCGCCGATCGGCGGGCAGCCGGGGACGTTGACCACCGGGACGCCGAAGGTCGAGCGGTAGTCCTTGCCGAGCCAGTCCATCAGGCTCATCGCCCCGGTCGGGTTCCCCTCGGCCGAGGGGATCCCGCCCCAGGTCGCGCAGGTGCCGATGGCGATCATCGCGGCCGCGTTGGGGGCCAGCCGTGCCACCCACTCCGAGGCGGTCACCGTGCGCATCTCGCCGTCCGGACCCCACGGCTCCTCGCCCTGACCGGACCAGTAACCGCCGGAGGCGGCGGCGGCCAGCTCGTCGGAGATGGAGCCCTCGAGGACGACAGCGTAGGGGGCGTTGAGCGTGCCGGCGATGGCTTCCTCCGCCGCCCGCGTGTAGTGCGGCCCCGACTCCATGTTGAGCACCGGGTGGTGCAGCACGACGCGGGGCAGGCCCGGGTGAGCGCCCAGCAGCAGGCTCTCCACCGACGGGGTCGTCGCCCCGGTGGTGGCCACGCTGCAGCCGTCGCAGCTCATCCCGGCGAACCAGAAGACGTGCAGCTTCTCCAGTGGGCCGAACCGCGCCGGGTTGGAGCCCTGGGCGTCAGCCGGGAGCATGTCCTCGGTCACCTGCCCGGAGGGCAGGCCGAAGGCGCCGAACTCCTCGATGTCGTGGAAGCGCTCCACGGGGCCCAGCTCGTCGAGCAGCTCCTGCGCTGGTGTGCGCGGCTGCAGCCGGGGTGAGCGGGTCTGTCGGTCCGCCATTCGACGCTCCGGTGGCGAGGAGGGACGCCGGTAGGTGCACCGTACAGCTACCAGGCCGATCCGGTGTAGCGTGCGTCACACCTGGTCAGTGTGGAGGAGCGGACGTGGACGACCTGCACCCGCCCAAGTCCGAGGCCCTACGCGCCCTCTACTGGCGCAGCGAGATCCTCCAGGTGATGTTCTGGCTCCGGGGCGAGGGCCTCGGTGACGTCGTCGATGCCGCGCTGCTCGAGCGCTTCCTGGGCGTCGACGCCGCGGTCGGGGTCGGCTACCTGGACCGGCTGGTGGCCGGCGGCTACCTCGACCGCACGCCGGGCGGCTACGTGCTGTCCGAGAGCGGCCTGGCCGAAGGCCGGACCGAGTTCGCCCTGGGCTTCTCCGACCTCACCCGACCGGCGCACGGCGAGTGCAGCGCCGACTGCTGGTGTCACAACTCGGTGGAGGAGGCGCTCGCCTGCGCCGCAGAGCGCGCGACAGGCACGGACGCATGAGCGGCGCACCCCGGGAGGAGGTCCCCGTCGGGCTGCCGCGCAACTACCTGCGGCCGTGCCTGCTCCTGCTCCTCGCCGAGGGAACCTCCCACGGGTACGAGCTGCTGGAGCAGGTGTCCGCCCTCGGCCTGGACCGGGTGGACCCGGGCGGCCTCTACCGAAGCCTGCGGGCCATGGACGAGGAGGGGCTGGTCCGCTCCAGCTGGCAACCCTCGGCGAGCGGACCGGCGCGCCGCACCTACCAGCTGACCGACGAGGGGCGGGAGTGGCTGCACGCCGTCGCCGGTTCGCTGGCCGAGATCTCCCGCAGCCTGGAGGCCTACCGCGCCCGCTACCAGGCCGTCCTGGAGCAGAGCAGGCCTGCGCGGTGAGACTGGCCGTCGCCGGCAAGGGCGGCGCCGGGAAGACGACACTGTCCGCCACGCTGGCCCTCCTGGCCGCCCGGAGCGGCCGGCCGGTCGTCGCCGTCGACGCCGACGCCAACCCCAATCTGGCCACCGCCCTCGGCGTGCCGCCGCACGCCGCTTCCCTCCGCCCGGTTCCACCGTCCCTCGTCTCCCGTCGCCGGGGTGGCGCCGGGCTGCTCGAGCCGATCGACGAGGTGCTGGACCGGTACTCGGCGTCCGGACCGGACGGCATCCGCCTGCTCGGCATGGGGGGTCCGGCGCACGCCGACGAGGGGTGCCTCTGCGCCGCGCACGCGGTGGTCTCCGCGGTGCTCGAGGACCTGGGCGGCCCGGAGCGGCTCGTCCTCGTCGACATGGAGGCCTCGCCGGAGCACCTGAGCCGGGGCACCGTCCGGCACGTCGACGCGGTCCTCCTGGTCGCCGAGCCCTACTACCGGTCCCTCGAGACGGTGCGGCGGATGAGTGCCCTCGTCGCCGAGCTGCCGGTGCCCTCGACGTCGGTCGTCGCCAACAAGGTGCGCTCGCCGGCGGACCGCGACGCGGTCGAGGAGTACTGCGGACGACACGGTCTCGCCTTCGCCGGGGCGGTCCCGTGGAGCGACGCCGTGGGGCTCGCCGACCGGGCCCGGGTGCCGGTCGCGGACGGGCCGGGCACGGGTGACGTGGTCGCGGCCGTGCACGACCTCGCCGGCACCCTCGGCCGCCTCACGGGCCATCGGCTGCTGGGCTGATGGTCCGGACCTCGGCGTACAGGCAGGCGCTGGGATGGTCGCCGCCCGGGCGCACGACCAGTGCAGGGACCTCCCGGGCGCAGTCGTCGGTCGCCTTCCAGCACCGGGTGCGGAAGCGGCAGCCCGACGGCGGGTCCACGGGGTCGGGGACGTCACCGGCCAGCAGGATGCGGGAGCCGGACCCGCGCCGGGCCGGGTCGGGGACGGGCACCGCCGAGAGCAGCGACTGCGTGTAGGGGTGTGAGGGCCGCGCGTAGACCTGCTCCCGGGTGCCGGTCTCGACGACGGTGCCCAGGTACATGACCGCCACCCGGTCGCTGATCTGCCGCACCAGCGCCAGGTCGTGGGCGATGAACAGGTAGGACAGCCCCAGGTCCCGCTGCAGACGGTCGAGCAGGCCCACCACCTGCGCCTGGATGGAGACGTCGAGGCTGGACACGGGCTCGTCCAGGACGAGCAGCTCCGGATCGAGGGCGAGGGCGAGGGCGAGGGCGAGGGCGAGGGCGCGGGCGATGCCGATCCGCTGGCGCTGCCCGCCGGAGAACTCCGCGGGGTACCGGTGCACCGCACCGGCCGGCAGCCCAACCAGGTCCAACAGCTCGGTCACCCGCCGCGCTCCTCCCGCGGCGCGGTAGCGGCCAGCCGTCCGCAGCGGCTGGGCGACGATCTCGCCCGCGCTCATGCGGGGGTTGAGCGAGGCGTACGAGGAAGGACAAGGACGTCCCCACCGGCTCACCGCTGCGCCGGACGCTCCTTCCCGCGGTCCGCGCGGACCTGCCGCCCGCCGCGCGGTCGACGCCGCCGGGGGCATGCGGCGAGCACTGGGTCCGCTGCTGTGGTTGTCCATGGGACGGGGTGGGTAGCGCGAGCGACGGACGGGAGCCCGCCCGGCTTGGACCCAACAGGTCGGCGGTTCCCCTGCTCCGGTCGTGGGTCTCGTGTCCGCGGCCAGGAGGACGTCACCATGAGCACGAGTGAGCGTGTCACCTGGGAGACCTGCCCGACCTGCGGACGGTGTGCAGCGGTGGGCTGGCGGGACGGGATCCCGGTCGAGGTCGACTGTCCCGGCGGCTGCGGGCTGACCGCCGCGGAGTTCACCGGGCGGACCCGCCCGAGCGTCCTCTCCTCCTCGGTCGGGCGGTGGACGACCGCGGCCAGCACCTGGAACTGAGGCCCACGTCGGTCCCGACCGGCGTCCCAGCGAGTCGCGTGCCCGGTCGGTGGAGCGCCGCTCCTCACCCGGTCGGCTCGGGTGGCGGTGCGGGCCGGTCCCCGGATTCGTCCGGTCGCCGGCGGCAGGACGGCCACGGTCGGACGTAGGGGACGTCGCGGGGCAGCCCCAGCTCACCGAGCCGCTCGTTGAGCGCGTGAGCCAGGATGTCGTACTGGTGGTCGTCGAGCGGCATGAGGCCGACCGTGTAGGCCTCGAGCTCCAGCGGAGCCGCAGTCCCGCCCAGGGCGATGTAGCGGAACCACAGCTGCTCGAGGTCCAGCTGCCCGCGCCGACACGCCGCGGTGACGGCCTCTCGCCGCCGGTCGCCCGTCATGAACACCGCTCCTCCCTGCCGACGGACCCGAAGCGTCGGCGCTGGTGGAGGACAGGATTTCCCACGCGAGGTCGCGCGCCTTCGTGTTCGTGCGCTGCGACCGCTCCGCCAGCATGCGGAAGGCGGTGTGCTCGTCGACGTGGTGGCGTTCGCGCAGGACCCCCTTGGCCTGACCGATCAGGTCGCGGGTGACCAACGCCTGGTGGAGGTGCGCGTTGAGCCGGCGCAGCTCCTCCTGGGACCGGGCATTGGCCAGGATCACCGCCGCCTTCTCGGCGAACAGGGCGAGGATCCGCTCGTCGCGGTCGGTGAACGCCGCCTCCTGTCGGGCGTAGACCTTGACCGCCCCGAGACTCTCCCCGCGCACGACCAGCGGGGTGCTCAGGCTGCTGCCCAGGCCCAGGTGCGCCACCGACGCGGTCCAGTTCGGCCACCGCGTCTCGTTCCACGTCGAGTCGACGCGGTAGCCCACCTGGTCCCGGGCGGCCGACAGACAGGGGCCCTCGTCGAGCTCGTACTGCAGGGCGTCGGCCTCCTCCACCAGCGGATCCGTGGCAGCCGCGGTCGTCCTCGTCGGCCCGTCCAGCAACGTCACCCCCGCACCGTTGCTGCCGGGGAGGGTCTCCGCCGCCAGGGTGGTGACCAGTTCGAGGACGCTGCTCAGCGTCTCCTCCGCCAACAACACGCCGCTCAGGCGACTCAGCGCCGCCGACAGGCCCGCGGCTCCGAGCGCACCCAGATCGCCCGAGGATCCCTGCGCCCCGGTCACGTCACACCTGCGGGTGGGTGCTGGGAGACGGAGGGACGGCACCGCGGCCCCTGCGCAACCTCCGCAAGCCGGCCGGTCGACAGGACGGGTTCGAACACAGACATGACCACTCCTCGCCCGGCGCGGGACGGGGAAGGCCATCGGCTTCTGCTTCCGCCACCGCCACGGCAGGCCTGAGTCTGCTCCGCGTGCCGATGACCCCACGGTCCTCCGGGCCCAGGACTTGTCAACGATCGTTTCGGTAGCCATGCTTGCGGTAACGATTCTTGCCGCAACCCCTATTGCGGCAAGAATCCTTGCCCACACAGCCCCTGCCACGGCCCGGTGGACCGGCGCCCGACCTCGAAGGAGTGAACAGCCACATGAGACACGAGGACGCCGGTCGCCAGGTCCGCGAGGACGCCGACCGCCCACCGGACGCCGCGCGGGAGGCGCCCCAGCACGACCCGACGCTGCTGGCGCTGGAGGAGCTCGTCGCCGCCGCGGAAGAGGTGTGCCGAATGGCCGCGCACGTCACCACCCGCGCCGCACACATCCGCACCCGCCGCATGGAGGGACTCCCCTACCGGCAGATCGTCGCGGGCGAGGACGTCCCTCTGATCGCCGCCCTGCTGACCCACAACATCCAGCGACTGGAGGCGGCCGGTACCCGGTTCCGGCAGGCCGAGGCCCACGCCCTGCACGACGAGGGCATGACGATGGAGGAAATCGGCCGGCTCTTCGGACTCACCCGCCAGCGCATCTCCGCACTGATCCGCGGCGCATCGGCTCCAGCACCGGACCAGGCCATCCACCAGAACGGCCCCCTGCCGAACACCGCTGGCGCACCGGACCTCCCCGATGAGTCCGGCCAGTCCGGTCGATGACCGGACGGGCGCAGCCCGGCGCAAGCTGCACGTGGGCCACGCCCACGCTGGCGTCGATGCTGCTCGGTCACGGCGACTGCTTCTGCCATCCTCCAGTGATGGGCCCTGCCGGGATTCCATGCCCGCCGCGACCTGCGGGTGCGTGACGCACGAGGCTCCGCTCCACCACCGATGACGGCAGGCAGTGAGGCGCTGGCGCACTCGACCGCTGTCCGATCCGCTCCGGCGCCCCAGCTGTTCCGGCATCGGGCCCCCCGACGCCGGGTAGCCGCAGCTGGTGGAGATGCTGCAGCGACTTGCCGGCCGGGTGCGCGGGAAACCGCGCGGCAGAGTGCGGGTGGTCGACCCCAGCCCGTTGAACTGGCTGTACATCACGTACAACACCGTCGAGGAGCCGGTGCGGGTCACTCACCGCGGCAAGGTGCGCCCGGCGGCGATGCGCAGCTACCGGTGGCGGGGCAGGCGGACGCTGGAGATCCGGGTGCGGCCCGGCGACCGCTTCGCGGACGGCACCACGCTCACCGCCGACTCCGTGCGCCGGGCTCTGGAGGAGCAGTTCCGGTGGGAGGCGCCGCACCCGCCGGGCACCCACTTCAACATCGACCGGCGCAGCCGGGTGGAGATCGTCGACGAGCACATCGTGCGGCTGCACATGCCCGAGGTCGACGGGCTCGTGCTGGGCAAGCTGCGGGCCACGCACGTGATGAGCGACCGGTTCTGGGCAGACCTCGGCTTCGGCTACGCCCGCAACCGCTCGGGCGAAGGCCACTGGTAGGTGATCGACGCGCCGGGGCCGTGGGCCTCGGGAGCCTTCACCCTCATCGAGGGGCACTCCGTCATCGACACCGAGGCCATCGTCACCGATGGCGCCGACCGCACCTGGCTGCAGACCGAGGACCGCTCCCCCACCCTGCGGCTGCGGGCCAACCCGCACTACTGGGACCGCCGCCGCGGGCCCCGCGTGGCGGAGGTCGAGTTCCGCAACGACCTTCCGCCCGAGCGAGCGCTGGAGCTCGTGTGCGACACCGTCGGGGAGGTCGACCTGGTGACCGAGGTGCCACCCACCGCCGCCGGGCGCGTACGCCGCTCCCGGCACGCGCGGCTCGTCGCGGTCGACGCCGTGCGCGTGCTGGCCGGGGCAATCGACCGCAGCGCCGAGGGCCTGCCGCTGGTCGACGTCCGCGCCCGGCGGGCACTCAACCTGGCCGTCGACCGCCGCGCCCTGGCCGACGACGTCCTCGACGGCCATGCTCACCCGTTGGCCGGGCTCACCCCGCCGACGCCGCTGACCGCCCTGCACCGCGCGCCCGGACGGCTCCGCCCGTACCCACACAATCCGGACGAGGCCGCGCGGCTGTGGCGGGCCGTCGGCGGGGCCCACCGGCCGCTGCGGCTGGCGACCTTCGGCTCCTGGGAAGCCGTCGCGCACGCCGTCGCCGCCCAGTGGCACACCGCCCTGGGGCTGGCCGTGGACGTGACGGCGCTCCGCGGTGCCGACGCCGAGCGCGACGCCCGCCGCCGACAGGCCGCCAAGCTGCCGCGCGACTGGGACGTGCTGCTGGTCGACCACGGCGCCCAGTCGGTCGACGTCCCGCCGTTGGAGCTGCACCGGGCCTTCGTCGGCCGCTCCGGTGAGTTCCGCGCCGGCCCCGTCGACCCGGAGTTCGAGCGGCTGTTCACCCGGCTGCGGAGCCGCACCTCGCAGCTGGGGCAGGTGCTGGCCGCCAACCGGATCGACCGTTACGTCAGCTCTCAGGCTCTCGCCCTGTTCCTCGTCGCACCACGGGCGCTGTACGCGGTCAACCACGACGTCGACTTCCGGCCGTACGCGACCACCTTCGAGCTCGCCGACACGTCCGTCCGACGCGGCCACTGGTCGACGCGGCAGCGAGGGACGCCCGTGGCAACGTAGGGCGGTCGTCGTATGACCCCCAGTCACATTCGAGGGGTTCTCCGCCATCCGTTGTGATGCCGTTCGCGCAGGTCCCGGACCCCTACGACGTTCGCTGCCGTCCGCCCCGGAGCGCTGCCGTACAGGCCGGGTTGCTGTACCGGTTGCTGTAGCTCTCCTCCCGCGTTCCGGCGTGTCGACCGGTCCGAGTCTTGGCCTCAGTGGAGCGTGCGCCGGGACTGCGCCGGCCGCCCTCCCTCGCGGAGGCTGACGCGCCAAAGCGCTGGTTATGCGTGTCTGGCCTCGGAGGATGGAGGCCACTCCGCCTCGTCCAGTGCTCGGCTCTCCGTTTGCCTCGGCTCGGCCAGGTGACCAACTGCGCGCCACTCTGCACCGTGGTCGGGTCGGTCCTGGCCGGACGTGCCGCCCGCTCAGGCGACGTGGTCGCGGTCCGCCTCGTGGGCGCGGCCCCGGAGCGGGTCTTCGAGTTCCTCGCCGACCTGCACAACCACTGGCTGCTGGAGGACCGCTTCGTCGAACTCAGCGGCCTCGACGGCGACGAGGGCAGCGGCCCCCGCGGGGGCCGGGTGCGGCTCAAGGGGCCACTCGGCATCAGCCGGGAAGCACGGACCCGCGTGCTCTCGGCCCGCCCCCCCACCGCGGTCCGTCCCGGCAGGTTGGCCGGACGCGCGGACATCGGCAGGGGGACCACCGGACGGGTGGCCTGGGAGATCGCCGTCGGGGAGAACGGCGGGTCGCGGGTCACCTTGAGGGCGGCCGCGGAGCGCGCGTCCCTGCTCGATCGGACGCTGCTGCTGCTCGGCCGCTGGTGGCTACAGCACACCTTCGACCGCGCCCTCGCCAACCTCGACCGCATCCTCGAGCCGGCAACGACAGCGCCGGAGACCTCACCGGCTCCATCCGTGCGGCCCGTCCTCGAGCAGAAGGCGGCCGGGTGATGCGCGACCGGAAACGGCGGCTCACCACGGCACTGGCCCGCCACGTCGTCAACCCGGTCATGCGCAGAGCCATCGAGCGGGGCATCGCGCCGCCCGGGTACGCCCTCCTCGAGACGACCGGGCGCAAGTCGGGACTGCCGCGCCGCACCCCCGTGGGGAACGGACTGGACGGCGACACCTTCTGGATCGTCGCCGAGCACGGCCGCAGCGCCGACTACGTGCGCAACATCGAAGCCGACCCCCGGGTGCGGATCACGGTCGGCAGGAGATGGCGCACGGGAATCGCGGTCCTCCTTCCCGAGGACGACGCACGCGAGCGCCAGCGTCTGATCGGCCGCAGGTTCAACGCCGCCGTCGTGCGCATGATGGGCATCGACCTGCTCACCGTGCGCGTCGACCTGGAGTCGTCGACCCTTTCAGGAAAGAAGCCCGACAACGAACTGGCCGCGCAACCGCAGACGTCCGCCGGCCCGGCGGATCCTGACCGGAAGAGGAACTGATGACCCTGGACCTGGCAACGCGTAATCGTCCTCGACGCCGCTCGACCTGTTGCCGGACCGCACTCGTCGGCGTCGCGGCGCTCCTGAGCTGGACTCTGGCCGGGTGTGGGGACCCCGACGACGATGAGGGCGGCGGTGGCGGTGGCTACTTGTCTCAACAGTCGATCCAGCAGGAGCTCGGCTGAGCCACGACGGACCCACGGAGCTACGCCCGCCCGTGGCGATGGAGTGGAGGAGAGAAGAGTCAGTGGAGCTATGGATCAACCCGTCGTGCTCGAAGTGTCAAGTGGCCACTGAACTGCTCGACGGAGCGGGCGCCCAGTACACGGTCCGCCGACCCGCCCACGGGCGATGAGCTGGACGCCGTGCTGCGCCGGCTGGGTCTCGATTTCTGGGACATCGCATGATCCAACGAGCCTCTCGCCGACGAACTGGACCTTGCGCATCTGCCGCGCGACCGCAGACGCTGGCTCAACGTCATGGCCGCCAACCCGCTGCTCATCCAGCGGCCGCTGATCACCGCCGATGACGGCACGACCCGTGATCGGACGGTCGGAGGAGGCGGTGCGTCAATCGCTCCGAGCTTCCACACCTTCCTGGTCGTCCGGCCCGCCGCGCTGACCGTTGATGCGTGCACCGTCCGGCCTGGGCGAAACTTCGCGACCGCGCATCAGGACATCCAACGCCGCGTCCTCATGTTCGCCGTCACCTCCCCCTTTCCGGTCAGCGCGGGAAACGGACGGAACACCGACCGCGGGTCGCCGAGCGCTCGACGGTCGCGGTGAGCGCTGGGGGCCCGGCGGAGCAAGTAGGACCGAGCCCCCAGCCCATAGGACACACACGACAGCCCGCGCGATCATGACCATGGGGCTCTTCCTTCGCCGGTTGCGCTTGTGATCACGGCCGGTGGGAGGCGGCGGCACGCGGCTACGTCGCCTCCTGACGCACGGCGACGGCAGATGGGGCCGCCAAGCCGCCCGCGGCGGCGACGGTCATGGCGGCGCTGCCAGCGTCCACGCGCCCGCGCGCCACGCTGAGCAGTCCCGACAGCGCGGTCCCGATGCTCACGCCGGTGGCCACGCGCATCATCTCGATCGGGTCCGAGCCGGGCGCAGCGTCGCCATTCCGAGGCCCATCAGACTCAGGCCGTACACCCGGATGAGGTGCGGGACGACGGGAGCCGAATCCGAGGCCGGTCCCCAGAACCGGCCGGAGACGACTGGCACCGCCGCGAGCTGAGCTCCGATCGTCAGCGTTCTGACTGCAACGGTCTGCGGGATCCGAGAGGTCGTGCGACGGGTGACGGCAGAATCGGCGGTCGGCGGGTAGAGACAGCACCATGGACCCTCCGCGACTCCTCCCGTGCCTTCCGGCCACACCTCAGAAGGCGGTGTGCTGGTCGGCAGCGACAACGCCCGCCGCCGACTCGTCGTCTTCGAGGACCCGC
>NZ_NVPT01000160.1 GCF_002802985.1 Geodermatophilus chilensis
ATGAGTGTGTTTAATGTTGTCGTATTGGTTATGTTTATTTGTGTGGTGATTATTTTGTTTTTATTTTGAGTCTTCGCGACTACCGGTCTCTAACCGTAAGGGGTCGTCGGCAGCGTCAGATGTTTATACGAGACAGCCTCCGGGGAGGCCAGCCGCACCGGGACCTCCACCTCGGGGACGGCGGGGCGGGAGGGGTCGGGCACGTCCGCGACCCTATAAGCACCCCGTCCTGCCGACCCTTCGGACAAGGGCCCCCTGCCCCCCGCTGCTGGCAGGCTCGCAGCGGGACCCTGCAGGAGGCCGGCGGGACCCGGGACGGGGCCGAGTAGTGGGAGAGGGGGCCTTCTTCAAGGGTGGGACCGGCGCAGGTCGCGGAGCACCCGTCGGGCCAGCGCCTCGGTCACCTTCCGGTTGGCCCGGCCGCCGAGGGCCGCGCCGACCAGGAAGGGGGCCGCGCCGGGGACGCTGCGGGCCATCCGCCGGGTCATCCGGCGGCTGAGCGTGCGCAGCCCGGCCGAGCCCAGGACGGCGCCCAGGCCGGGGACGACGGAGTCCTCGACCGCCCGCTGCCGCGTCCAGCTGGAGAGGTAGGCCAGCGCGCGGTCGCGGGCGTCGCCGGGGGCGCGCCGCCCGTACAGCTCGTGCAGCTCGCCGAGCAGGACCAGCTCGACGGCGGCGGTGAGCACCGTCTCCGCGCCGAGCTCCAGGGGCAGCGCGAGCAGCGAGGGCGGCGCGATCCAGTGGGCCGCGGACAGGCCGCCGGTCGCGGCGCCGATGCCGGCGGTCAGCGTCGCGGCCCGGGCGACCAGCGCGTCGGCGATCTCGTCGTCCGTGGCCCCGGGGTGGGCCGCGCGCAGCCGGGCGGCGTCGCGGATCGGCAGCCGCGGGGCGGCGGTGGCCAGCAGGTCGCCGAGCAGCGCGCTGGGGGTGCGAGGAGCTCCGTCGTCGTCCGGACCGGACGGCGCGGTCTCCCGGGCGTCGCGGACGGCACGAGCACCGGCGGCCGCGACCGCGGCGACGACGTCGCGCAGCGTCGCCGCGGTCGAGCGGCGCCCGTCGGCGGCCGGCCCGGTCGTCCCGCCCACGAGGCCGGAGACGGCCTCGGCCAGCAACCGGCCGGCCCGCCCGAGCGGCCCCTCCTCCGCGGGCGGGGCCGTGGGTCGACCGGCCGCGCCCGGCACGACCGGGCGCGGCGGCGGGACGTCCCGCACCGGCCCGGTGCGCTCACCCCGGTGTTCCGTCACTGGTCCTCCTCCGGTCGCGTGCCCGTCCCCCGGCGCCGTCCCGGACTCCGCCCTGAGTCCGCGGAGGGCGGGGCGGACGGGCGGCCCCCTGCAGGGTCCCCGCCGCGAGCCTGCGAGTGGCAGGGGGCAGCGGGGTTCTCTTTCAGGCGGCGCAGTCGCGGCAGAACAGCTGGTCGCCCTTGGTGGCGGCCAGGCGGCTGCGGTGCTGCACGAGGAAGCAGCGCGAGCAGGTGAACTCGTCCTCCTGCTTGGGCAGCACGCGGACGGTCAGTTCCTCGTTCGACAGGTCGGCGCCGGGGAGCTCGAGGTTCTCGTTGAAGTCGGTCTCGTCGACGTCGACCGACGAGGACTGCGCCTCGGCGCGGCGGGCCTTGAGCTCCTCGAGCGAGTCCTCGCCGAGCTCGTCGGCCTCGTTGCGACGCGGGGCGTCGTAGTCGGTGGCCATGGGAAGTGCCCCTCCTCCGGGGTCGTCGCGGGCGGCAGCCCGCATGTCCGCGGCGGCGCGCCGTGGCGCCGCCGTGCTGTCCGGTCGCCCGTGGGCGACCGGGGGTCCGGGGGCCGGTGACCGCAGGGGCGGGCACCGGCCGGTACTGGTCGTTCCTGCGCCGTCCGACCCTCCGGCGGACGGCGGAGCGGCCGGCACGGTCTGACCGGCGGACCCCCCAACGTCGCGCGGCCCCCGTTTGTGCCCGGCGCGCGAGGGGTCGACCACCCCGCTGCCGGGTCGGGTCGGACGGGGCGCGGAGCGCCAGAGGTTACCCTGCGCCCGTGTCGACTCCCGTGGGTGCTGATCCGATCGTCATCGGGCCCTACCTGGCCTCCGTCCTCGGCGACGGGAGGTGGTCCCGGGTACGGGTCGAGCTCATCGCGGCGGGCATGTCCAACCTCACGTACACGGTGACCCCGGAAGGCGGGACGGCCGACGACGCGGTGATCCTGCGCCGCCCGCCGACGGGTGCGGTCCTGGCCACCGCGCACGACATGGTGCGCGAGCACCGCGTCGTCTCCGCGCTCGGACCCACCGCCGTCCCGGTGCCGCGGACGCTGCACCTGTGCACCGACACCGCGGTGCTCGGTGCGCCCTTCTACGTGATGGAGCGCGTCGTCGGCCTGCACGTCGTCGACCGGGTCCCGGCCGGCTACGCCGACGAGCCGGCCCAGCGGCGCGCGATCGGCGAGGGCCTGGTCGACGTCCTGGCCGACCTGCACGCCGTCGACCACGAGGCGGTGGGGCTGGGCGACTTCGGGCGGCCGGAGGGCTTCATGGCCCGGCAGGTGCGCCGCTGGACCCAGCAGTGGGACGCCACCCGCGACCGCGAGCGCCCGGGCCTGGACGCCCTCGCCGCACGGCTGGCCCAGACCGTGCCCACGACGCAGCGCAACGGGATCGTCCACGGCGACTTCCGGCTGGACAACTGCCTGCTGCACCCGCAGACCCCCGGCCGCGTGCGGGCGGTGCTGGACTGGGAGATGTCGACCCTCGGCGACCCGCTGGCCGACCTGGGCATGCTGCACGTCTACTGGCCGCAGGCCGGGGAGGAGGCCGTCGCCGGGCAGAGCACGGTGACCGCGCTGGAGGGCTTCCCCACCCGCGCGGAGGTCGCGGCGCGCTACGGCGAGCGCAGCGGCCTGGACCTGACCGACCTGCCCTGGTACGTCGCCTTCGCGTACTTCAAGTTCGCCGCGATCGTCGCCGGCATCGTCGCCCGGTCGGCCGCCGGCGCCATGGCGGGCAAGGACACCGCCGGCTACGCCGACCGCATCGACCCGTGCGTGGAGCGGGGACGCGCCGCGCTCGACGACGGTGTGATCTAGACACCGCGCCCGGCCCTACACTCCGGCCGACCGCCAGCGACCGAGGAGAGCCCGTGAGCGCGCCGACCGCCGACCGTTCCGCGGTCCGCCCCCGCAGCGGCCGCCGGCCGATCCCGCCACTGGTCTTCCTGCTGGTGCTCGCGCTGGCCGCGCTCTTCGTGTGGTGGAACGTCTTCGACACCGAGGGCGAGCTGGCGGCCGAGGAGGCCCAGGCCTGCGCCAGCGCGTCGGCGGCGCCGCCCTCGCTGGACCCGACCACGGTCGCGCTGCGCGTCTTCAACGCCACCGACCAGGCCGGCCTGGCCCAGGACGTCGCCGCGGCGCTGCAGGAGCGCGGCTTCGTGGTCGAGGAGATCGCCAACGACCCCACCGAGCGGGAGGTCACCGGCGTCGGTGAGCTGCGGCACGGCCCGCGCGGCAACGACGCCGCCGCCTTCGTCCGGCTGTTCGTCCCGGGCTCCGAGGACTTCCTCGACACCCGCGCCACCGCCACGGTCGACGTCGTCATCGGCCCCGACTTCGTCTTCCCGGACAGCATCGCGCCGGCGGAGGAGGTCGACGCCGCCCTCGCGGCAGGCGCCAGCGCGACCGCCGCCTGCTGAACGACTCTCCTGAAGGGTCCCGCCGCGAGCCCGGTGAGGTGCTGGAACGGCCCCCTGCAGGGTCCCGCCACGAGCCTGCGAGTGGTGGGGGGCAGGGGGCCCTCTCTCAGTGCAGCCGGTCCAGCAGGGCGAGGAACTCCTCGGCCACCGACGGCGCCACGGCGATCCCCAGCGGCTCGGCGAACGGGCGCCCCGGCAGCCCCGTGACGACGACGCCGGCCTCGGCGGCGACCAGTGCGCCCGCGGCGAAGTCCCAGCGGTTGAGGTGCATCTCGTAGTAGGCGTCCACCCGGCCGGCGGCCACGGTGCACAGGTCCAGGGCGGCCGAGCCGTGCCGACGGATGTCGCGGACCTCCGGCAGCAGCTCGGCGACCACGGCGGCCTGGGCGCGGCGCTGCTCGGCCCGGTAGCCGAAGCCGGTCGCGACCAGCGCCTGCCCCAGCGAGGCCGGCCGGCTGCCGGTCAGCCGCACCGGATCCCCGCCGGGGAGGGTCAGGTGCGCCCCGCCACCGGCGGTGGCCGAGAACAGCTCGCCGGTGGCGGCGTTGAGCACGACGCCGGCGACGGCCTGCCCGTCGACCTCCGCGGCGATCGACACCGCGTACGCCGGCAGGCCGTAGACGAAGTTGGTGGTGCCGTCGATCGGGTCGACGACCCAGCGCACCCCGTTGGTGCCGGTGCGCTCGCCGCCCTCCTCCCCCAGCAGCCCGTCGTCCGGACGGGCGCCGAGCAGCCGGCTGGTGACCAGTTCCTCGCAGGCGCGGTCGACGGCGGTGACCATGTCGACGGGGCTGGACTTCACGTCGACCTGCTCGGCGGCCGAGGCGCGACCGCGGGCCACCAGGTCGGCGGCCTCGCGGGCGGTCGAGACGGCGAGGTCGAGCAGGGCGGCGGGCTCCGGCGTCGTGGTCATGGGCCGATCCTGCACGAGCGGGTCTGGCGCCCACCGGGACGATCACTACCCTGACCGCGTGCTTGGGTTCGGCGTGGACATCGGTGGCAGTGGGATCAAGGGGTGCCTGGTCGACCTCGACAAGGGCGAGCTGCGGGGTGAGCGGTTGCGCATCGAGACACCGCAGCCCTCGTTGCCCGAACCCGTCTACGACGTCGTGGAGCGGATCGTCGACTCCTTCGGGTGGGAGGGGCGCATCGGCGTCACCTTCCCCGGGGTGCTGAAGGGCGGGGTCGTGCACACCGCCGCCAACGTCGACAAGAGCTGGCTGGGCACGCACCTCGCCGAGGGGCTGGCCTCCCGCATCCCCGGCACCGTGCAGACCCTCAACGACGCCGACGCCGCCGGGTTCGCGGAGATGCGCTACGGCGCCGGCCGGGACAAGCGGGGCGTCGTCCTCATGCTGACCTTCGGCACCGGCATCGGCAGTGCCCTGTTCACCGATGGCGTCCTGGTGCCCAACACCGAGTTCGGGCACATCGAGGTCGACGGGGAGGACGGCGAGCGGCGTGCCTCGGCGTCGGCCCGGGAGCGCGAGGACCTCAGTTACCCGCAGTGGGCCAAGCGCGTGGACCGCTACCTCGACGTCCTGGAGGCCGCCGTCTGGCCGGATCTCATCATCGTCGGCGGCGGGGTGAGCAAGAAGGCGCACAAGTGGGTGCCGCTGCTGTCGACCCGCACCCCCGTCGTCCCCGCGCAGCTGCTCAACGACGCCGGCATCGTGGGCGCGGCCCTGGCCGCCGAGGAGCGCATCGGGCAGTGACGGCGGAGGTGCGCCGCCGCTCGCCGCCGGGTCACCACGGAGAGTGAGAACGCCGCTGGACCCGGCGTCCTCCCCCCAGGTCGGGGGGCGCGCGTCGATGCGAAACGGTGGACCCACCGAAACGCGTCGTTACAATGGAGGAGCCCCGCTCCCGTCGCTCCCAGCCGAGAGGGATCCCCTACCTGCGCACCGGTCAAACCCGGGCGCCCGTGGGCCCCTCCGACTCCGGACGCCGGTCGAGGCCGCTGCCCGGGGACCAGACGGCTCCCAGGGGAACGCACCCAGCACGGGAAGGAACCTGAGTGCCCGCCGACCAGCCAGCACCGGCCAAGGCCCCCGCTCGCAAGCGGACGGCCAAGAGCGCGGCGAAGCCGACCGCCGCCAAGGGCGCCCGCAAGCCCACCATCTCCCCGTCACCGGGGGGCGGCGAGGGTGCCGTGCTCACCGCCGTGGCCTCCGGCGGCGGCACGGTCGCCGTGGTCGACGCCGGCGGCGAGGGCCTCAAGATCGACGAGACCGTCGTCGCGACCCCGGACGGCGTCGCCGAGACCGACGCCGCTCCCGAGGAGGCCGCCGAGGGCGGCGACTTCGAGTGGGACGACGAGGAGGAGTCCGAGGCCCTCCGCCAGGCCCGCAAGGACGCCGAGCTCACCGCCTCGGCCGACTCGGTCCGCGCCTACCTCAAGCAGATCGGCAAGGTCGCGCTGCTCAACGCCGAGGAGGAGGTCGACCTCGCCAAGCGCATCGAGGCCGGCCTCTACGGCGCCGAGCGGCTGCGCCAGGCCGAGGAGGAGGGCCAGAAGCTCTCCCCGCAGATGCGCCGCGACCTCAACTGGATCGTCCGCGACGGCGAGCGCGCCAAGAACCACCTGCTGGAGGCCAACCTCCGCCTCGTGGTCTCCCTGGCCAAGCGCTACACCGGCCGCGGCATGGCGTTCCTGGACCTGATCCAGGAGGGCAACCTCGGCCTGATCCGCGCGGTCGAGAAGTTCGACTACACCAAGGGCTACAAGTTCTCCACCTACGCCACCTGGTGGATCCGGCAGGCGATCACCCGCGCCATGGCCGACCAGGCCCGCACCATCCGCATCCCGGTGCACATGGTCGAGGTCATCAACAAGCTCGGCCGCATCCAGCGCGAGCTGCTCCAGGACCTGGGCCGTGAGCCCACCCCGGAGGAGCTGGCCAAGGAGATGGACATCACCCCGGACAAGGTGCTGGAGATCCAGCAGTACGCCCGGGAGCCCATCAGCCTCGACCAGACCATCGGTGACGAGGGTGACAGCCAGCTCGGTGACTTCATCGAGGACTCCGAGGCGGTCGTCGCCGTCGACGCGGTGAGCTTCACGCTCATGCAGGACCAGCTGACCAGCGTGCTGCAGACCCTCTCGGAGCGGGAGGCCGGCGTCGTCCGGCTGCGGTTCGGCCTGACCGACGGGCAGCCGCGGACGCTCGACGAGATCGGCCAGGTCTACGGCGTGACCCGCGAGCGGATCCGGCAGATAGAGAGCAAGACCATGTCGAAGCTGCGTCACCCGAGCCGCTCCCAGGTACTGCGCGACTACCTCGACTGAACACCGACCGCCCCCTGACCTGTCTGTGCAGGTCAGGGGGCGGATTCGCGCTCGGGCCGGTCGATGGGAGGGCATGCACAGCGCTCTTAGTCCAGATATCAGGCTAGTCTGGGCGCCGTGACCGTCGACCTCGCCGGCCTGCTGCCGTCCTGGGAGCTGCACCTGCGCGCCGAGCGCAAGAGCCCCGAGACGGTGAAGTCCTACGGCGACGGGGTGCGTCGCTTCCTCGCCTGGGCCGACGGTGAGGGCCGCCCCGCGATGCTCGACCGGGCCAGCGTCAACGCCTTCACCGCCGACCTGCTCGAGGCCGGCGGCGAGCCCGCCACCGCCCGCGCTCGGCAGCTCGCGCTGCGGCGCTTCTCGGCCTGGTTGTTCGACGAGGGCGAGAGCGACGCCGACCCCCTGCTCGGCCTCAAGGCGCCCAAGCTGGACGCGAAGGTCGTCGAGCCGCTGACCCCCGAGCAGATCAAGGCGCTGGTCGCGGCCTGCGCGGGCAAGGACCTGCGCGACCGCCGGGACGAGGCGCTTGTGCGCCTGATGATCGAGACCGGTGCACGGGCCGGAGAAGTCGTCGCGCTGGGCACCGCGGACGTCGACCTGTCCACCGGCACGGCCACCGTGCGCCGGGGCAAGGGTGGCCGTGGCCGGGTGGTGCCCTTCGGCCCGCAGACATCCCGGGCGCTGGACCGCTACCTCCGTGCCCGTCGCAGCCACCGGCTGGCCGGCACTCCCGCGCTGTGGCTCGGCGACCGCGGCAAGGCATTCTCCTACGACGCGCTGCACAAGACGCTCGGTGAGCGGGCCCGCGCAGCCGGCATCGAGGGGTTCCGGCCGCACCGGCTGCGGCACACCGCGGCGCACCGCTGGCTCGCCGCCGGTGGTAGCGAGGGTGGTCTCATGGCGGTGGCCGGCTGGACGCGGCCGGACATGCTGGTGCGCTACACGCGCGCGCAGGCGTCGGCCCGTGCCGCCGCCGAGGCTCGCGCCCTGGGGCTCGGTGACTTCTGACGGCAGCGGGCAGCGGTTATCTCCTGGTGCCGAAGCTGCCTGATCGGCGCCGGCCATGCCTTGAGATCGGGGTGGCGTCGCCTCATGCGAGCCCGCCGAAACCAACTGATTCGCGGCCGGCTAGCCGCTGGACCTGCGGTGGGCCCAGAGAATGCCGGGCGAGGGCGCCCCGGATCAGAGGGCGCCCGGATCAGATGAGGCGATTGCGCCGCGCCGTCGCAGATGCACGGGCCAGTCGCAGCATGTGGGCGGTGAAGAGTGCATCGGCCCGCCTGTTCCGCTCCGCCACTTCGAGGACGCCCTCCGGGTCAGCTTCCCGCTCGAACCGTGCCCGCAATCCCCGACGCGCCGGCTCCGTCGCGGCCGCTCGATCCGGCGTGCGGGCCCATCGTTCGGCAGCGGCGATCCGGGCAATGAGCGTGCGGTCCACACGGGCGCCGTCGGCCAGCATGGGGTCAGCGGCAGATCCGGCCATCGGTCCTCCGGTGTGGTCGGCGCCCGCCACCGGGGCGGGGCAGCGTCGTCACCCCAGAAGGCGCTCAGGACGCGCCTCTACTGACACCTGCGGCGCAAGTGGGCTTCGCCCGGCCTGAGCCCCCCGCTGCCGCCCTGGCAGGCTCAGCCGGACCTCCGTCCTGTCCCATCAGGCGTCCGGGACGCCTCGCAGCGCTGTGGAGGTCGCGCCGGGGCTCCGCGGGGCTCGGACAGGTGAGGCGGCCGCCGCTGCGAGGAGTGCACTGATCCGCCGGTCGGACGTCGGGTGGGACGCCAGGAGCCGCCGCAACCATCCGGAGGCCGCGCACCGGCCGTCGTCCAGTGCTAACAGCGCGGCGGCCAGTTGCAGCGCGAGGCCGTGGTCGGCGGCGAACCGGTCGGCGGCCAACTCGGCGCGCCGGCTCACAGCGGCGTCGAGCAGGGGGCAGAGCACCGCCGCCAGCCCGATGAAGGCCTGCACTCCCCCGACCATCCACTGGCCTTGGTCCAGGGCGCGCGCCATGGCCATGGCCAGCCCGGCAATCACAACGATGGCCAGTCCGAGCCGGAGCTGCCGCCCGGCCAGGATGTTCGCAAGACCGGTCATCAGGCTCATCGCGACGCGCCACGGCGCGGTCAGCCACGCCACGAGGAGCATCGGCCGAGTCGCTCCCGTGGCGTGATGGCCGAGCTCGTGCACCAGCACTGCCACCAGATGGTGCTCCGGCAGTCGACCGGTTGCGGAGTCCTCCACGACCCGACTGGTGACCGCGACGCTGCGTCCGCCGGCGGCGTACGCGTTCGGCGCCCGAGCGGTCTGCACGTACAGCTCGACGTCATCAGCAGCGGTCCCGGTCACTCGTAGGGCCGTCGACCATGCCGGCGCCAGGGCCGCCGCCTGCGTCGGACTCGGTCGGTGGAACCCCTGAGTGGCGCGGACGGTCATCCGTTCACCCATCCCCGTCGTCGCAGCGGCTGCACAGGTTGCCCAGGCGAGTGGAAGCAGCCCCGCCCACCCGTTGAGCGCAGCGGAGGCCAGCATCAGCAGGAGCAGGCTGCCGATCATGGCGGGAGCGGCGGTGACCGCCCGCCAGTGCCCGTACCGGACGGCTCGACCCTGCATGCCACTGGGCGGCCGGTGCCCGATCGGCTTCATCGACGAACCTCCTCCACGCAGCAGTCTCGGTCAGCCTGCCGACCGGGTAACGACGTCCGCGGACGCCGTCAAGCCGCGCACGGCCTCCGGCGACAGGGCCGACGCGCAACGGTCCGGCGCAGTCGGAAGTACATCCACGGGTCCTGTCACTAGACGGGCCGAAACGGCGCCTTCTTTCCCTGAGAGCAACGACCGACGGGGTGGGGGCGCCGATGTGGAAGCAGGACCGGACAGCGCGCCGCACCGACCCGTCCCCCAGCCCCAATCCGGACTGCCCTGCTGAGGCCCAAGCCATCGGCGAAGGCGACGACGTCGTGCCGATCCGTGAGGCCGTCCGCCCCTGGGCCCTCAAGGCCCTGGTCGCCGCCTACGGCGGAAACACCTACCGGCTGCTCACCGATCTGGCCGACATCCTCGACGCCAGCGTCGCCTACGTCGACCGGCCCACCGTCGAGGCGCATCTGGAGCGGCCGCTGTCCGACGGCGAATGGTCCGCGATCAGCTCCCAGTTCACCGCCATGGCCTTCGACGAGCACGTCGGGGATGCCGGCACCGTCCGCACCGACTGGATCGAGGACAGACTCCACCAAGCCGGCGTCCCTGGCCTCACCCTCCGCGCCACCAGTAGGTCGAAGCCATCGCGGCAGCCGAGGCGGCGATGAGCGTCAGCCGCACCTGCCCGTCCTGCGGCTACACAAGCGACTACGCCAGCGTCCCGCTCGCCGACGCTCACCATCGGCGGCACTCCTGCGCGAAGCACCGGCGCGGTCTCGAGCAAGCCCGCCGCCGAGCCGAGCGCCTCCAGGCAAGGGTGACGCGCGAGTGCACCCATCCGGAGACCCGCCATCAGCACGGCACCCGCGCCGCCTACGTCAAGGACCGCTGCCGCTGCACCGACTGCACCGCCGCCAACACCGCCGCCAGCCGCACCGCCACCAGAGAACGGACTTACGGCCGCTGGCACCCCTACGTGGACGCCGCCCCCGTCCGCGGACACATCGCTGCCCTGCGCGCCGCCGGCATCGGCGTCGAGCGCATCGCGCAGCTCGCCGGCCTCTCGGTCAGCCACATCCGCCAGCTGGCCGAACACGACCGCAGCGGATCCCCGACGACGCAGCGGGTCCGCTCGGGCACGGCCGCCCGCGTACTTCGCGTCGGAATCGACAACGCCAGCCCGGCGCCGCGCAGCCGCGTCGACGTCATCGGCACCCGCCGCCGCCTGCAAGCGCTCATCGCCGTCGGCTGGGCTCCCGAGCTGTTGGCCGCCCGGCTCGGCCGGCACCCGGGCAGCCTTCACTGCAGCATGACCAGTCGGTCGGTCACAGCACGCACCGCCAGAGACGTCGCCGCCCTCTATGAGCAACTGTGGAACGTCCGGCCACCGGAGCTGACCGACGAACAGCGCGCCGCCGCAGACGCCGCCCGCGCCCATGCCGCCGCGCATGGTTGGCCACCACCGCTGGCTTGGGACGACATCGACACTGACCCCGCGCCGCCGGCCGCCGCCCCTGCCCGACCAGACGATATGGACGCCATCGCCGTCGAGCGTGCACTGGCTGGCGACGGCATCCGCTATGACGACCTCACGTCCTCCGAACAGCAGGAGGTCATCCGGCACCTCACCGCACGCGGTGATTCAATCCGAGACATCGCTGCCCTACTCTTCACGTCCAAACGCACGGTGTCCCGGCACCGGGCATCCCGCGGCGCCTTGTGACTGCTTGAAGCGGGCCTCCGGGCATCCGGAGGAGGTTGTCCCGGGTCTCGTAGAAGTTGAGGTGGCGGTCCCCTGCCCGCACCGGCCGTGAGGTAGGTGTTGGGCGTCCGCCAAGACACCACTGACAGG
>NZ_NVPT01000161.1 GCF_002802985.1 Geodermatophilus chilensis
CAGCGCGCCGAGCGCGTCGGTCGCGGCGTCGGCCCGCCCGGCGCCGCTGGCGGCCCAGGCGGCCTCGGTAGCGGCCTCGGCCTCGGCGGCGGTGCGCACGCTGCGGGAGGCGTGGCCCAGCGCCATCCGGGCGGCGTGCAGCGCGGTCCCGGCGTCCTCCACCGCCCGGTCCGCGGCCGCCCACCAGCCGGTGTCCGACGGCGGCGCCGCAGCCGCGCCCGGCGGGGAAGCGGGATCTGGCGGTGGGCTGGCGCCTGGTGAGCAGGCGGCATCAGGCGGCGGGTTCGTGTCCGGCGCAGGAGCCGACTCCAGCGGGCGGCCGGTGTCCAGCGCCCCGCCGAGGTCGTGGAGTGCGGCGGCCAGCAGCATGGTGCTGCCTGGCCCCGCCTCGATCGTCGCGTCGGCGCCCCAGGTCGCCCGCTCCGCTGGGTCGGTCACCCAGTGCGGCGGGGTGGTCGTCTCCGACCAGTACGGCTCCCCCGGCTCCACCCCCACGCCGATGAACTCCGACCAGCCGGGCAAGCCAGCACCACTGAAGTCACCGGCTGCGATCCGGCGCTCGGCCTCGGCCCACCACGCCGGGTCGTCGAACCAGTCCACTGGCTCGGCTGCAGACGGCTCGCCATCGGAACCGACCGGCACCTGGACCCAGGGGTGTGCCGGCTCATCCGAGCCGGCGGCGGCGTCGGCAGCGGCAGCGCCGGCGTCGGCGGCGGCGGCGGCGTCGGCGGCGGCGGCGGCGGCGTCCTGCTCTACCGGTCCGGCGACCGGCGGCTGCCCGGCGAAGGCGCGGGCCAGCTGGCGGGCCATCTCCGCCGGCAGCACCTCCCCGTCCAGCTCCGCCGGAGCATCCCCACCCAGCATCGTGGCCACCGAGGCCACCAGGGTCAGCAGCACCCGCACCGGCGGCAGCTGGGACTCCCCCGGGCGCAGCACCAGCTCCAGCAGCGCATCGACCATCTTCTCCCCCCGGGTGCGCACCGCACCCCCGGGTTCGTCGACCAGCGACTCGGCGCACTGCACCAACGCGCCGTAGAAGGCCTTGGCCTCCGGCAGCGTGCAGTACACCGCGACCGTGGCCATGCCCTCGACCCGGTCCGGGCGGATCGACACCCCGCGCTCCTTCAACGCCCGGGCCAGCCGCCGCCCGGCCGCCGCCGCATCCCGCTGGGCCACCACCCGCCGCGCCTTGTCGCCCAACTGGGACGGGCTGGTCACCGTCCGCCGCCTGGCCAGCCAGGCCAGCAGGTCGCCCTCCACCTCCGCGCGCAGCGCGTCATCGGCGATCGGGGCGACCTTGTCCAGCAGATGCCACAGATGCCCCGCGTGCAGCAACCCCGACTCCAACGCCGCCAGCGTCCCCGGCAGCCGGTGCACCAGGGTCAGCGACTCCTCCAGCAGCCCCTCGGCGGCCTGCTGGGACAGGTTCAACGCGATCGTCACCTCCGGCGTGGCCCACTCACTGACCGACCGCAACACCTCCGGGCGCGCCGCCCACCGCTCCGCGCTCATCGCGCCCCGCTCACCCTGCCGCCGATCAGCACTGGCCGGCCGAGACGCGGCGAACGCCGCCACCGCGCGGGCCTTCACCGCGGTCTGCCGGGCGATCTCCCGATCCGCCGCCTGCACCACACCCAGAGCACCCGACGCCCACCCCACGGACGGCTCGGCCACCGCAGCGTTGCCGCCCACGCGGAACGATGCACGCGCCTCGGCATCCGCCGTGCCGGCCTGCGCCCCGTCGTCCACGTGTCCGATCATACGTTCGAGTGATCACCGACGCAAGGGGAAAGCCCAGGTCAGCCGCAAGGTGCGGCAGGCGACCGGTAGCACCGTGACACGAGGTCGCGGCAGCCGCGGTCCGGAGAGCCCGGCAGGGCGGCCTGGGAAGACCCGCGAGCCGACAGGAGCGTGGCGGCAGCGACGCCAGCACCCCGGCGTCGCTTGTGCCGGTTCGCGCACCCTCCTAGCCTCCTGCCCGGTGACCCCCGTCACCGAGCAGGCCGAGGCCAGGAGGCTGCGATGAAGAAGCTCATCAACGACCCCGCGGACGTCGTACCCGAGGCGCTGCGCGGCCTGGCCGCGGCTCATCCCGAGCTGCGGGTCGACCACGAGAACCGCGTCGTCTTCCGCGGCGACGCCCCACGGCAGGGCAAGGTCGGCCTGGTCTCCGGCGGCGGCTCTGGACACGAGCCGATGCACGCCGGCTTCGTCGGCGTCGGGATGCTCGACGCGGCCTGCGCCGGGGAGGTCTTCACCTCGCCGGTCCCCGACCAGATGGCGGCGGCCACCCGTGGCGTCGACGGCGGCGCCGGGGTGCTGCACATCGTGAAGAACTACACCGGCGACGTCATGAACTTCGAGATGGCCGCGGAGCTGGTGCAGGCCGAGTCCGACACCGAGGTGGTCTCGGTGGTCACCGACGACGACGTCGCCGTCCAGGACAGCCTCTACACCGCGGGACGGCGGGGCGTCGGCGTGACCGTCCTGGTCGAGAAGCTGGCCGGCGCCGCTGCCGAGGAGGGCCGGCCCCTGGCCGCGGTCGCCGACATCGCGAAGCGGGTCAACGTCAACGGCCGCAGCATGGGCATGGCGCTGACGTCCTGCACCGTGCCCGCGGCGGGCCGGCCGACCTTCGACCTGCCCGACGACGAGATGGAGATCGGCATCGGCATCCACGGCGAGCCCGGCCGCCGCCGGGTCCCGCTGGCGCCGGCGCGCGAGGTCGCCGAGATGCTCGTCGAACCGGTCCTCTCCGACCTGGACATGACCGGCGGCGACGGGGTGATCGCCTTCGTCAACGGCATGGGCGGCACGCCGCTCCTCGAGCTCTACCTCATGTACGCCGAGGTGGTCGCCGTCCTGGAGAAGGCCGGGGTCGGCGTGGCCCGCAACCTCGTCGGCTCGTACATGACCAGCCTCGACATGGCCGGCTGCTCGGTCACCCTGCTCAAGGCCGACGACGAGCTGCTGCGGCTGTGGGACGCCCCCGTGCGCACGCCGTCCCTGCGCTGGGGCGCATGAGCGCCGTGGACGCTGCCGCGCTCACCGCCTGGGTCCGGGAGTTCGCCCGGCTGGTGCACGAGCAGCGCGACGCGCTCACCCAGCTCGACGCCGCCATCGGCGACGCCGACCACGGCGCCAACCTCGACCGCGGGATGACGGCGGCCGTCGCCGCCCTCGAGGCCCAGCCCGCGGACGACCCCGCCGCCGTCCTCAAGACGGTCGCGACGACCCTGATCAAGACGGTCGGCGGCGCCAGCGGCCCCCTCTACGGCACCTTCTTCCTGCGCGCCGCGGGCGCCCTCGACGGGGACGACGGCCGCGCCCTCGCCGCCGCGGTGCGCGCCGGGTACGACGGCGTCGTCGCCCGCGGCAAGGCCGAGCGCGGGGACAAGACGATGCTCGACGCGCTCGGCCCGGCGACCGACGCGCTGGACGAGGCGCTGGCCGCCGGCAAACCGCTGGGCGAGGCCCTGGGCGCCGCCGCGCAGGCGGCCGCGGCCGGGCGTGACGCGACCGAGCCGCTGGTCGCCCGCAAGGGCCGGGCCAGCTACCTCGGCGAGCGCAGCGCCGGCCACGTGGACCCCGGTGCGGCCTCGACGACCCTGCTGGTGGAGGCCGCCGCCACCGCCCTGGCCGGCAGGGGCTGAGCGGTGCCGGTCGGACTGGTGGTCGTGTCGCACAGCCGCGCCCTCGCCGACGCCGCGGTCGAGCTCGCCCGCGGCATGCTCCCCGGCCGGGAGCAGACGATCACGGTCGCGGCCGGGGACGTCGACGGCGGGCTCGGCACCGACGCGACGGCGATCGCCGACGCCGTCACCGCGGCCGACGGCGGGGACGGCGTCGTCGTCCTCATGGACCTGGGCAGCGCCGTCCTCTCCGCCGAGACCGCCCTCGAGCTGCTCGACGACGACGTCCGCGAGCGGGTCGTCCTCTCCCCCGCGCCCCTGGTCGAGGGCCTCGTCGGCGCCGCGGTCACCGCGGCCGCGGGTGCCGACCGGGACCGGGTCGCGGCCGAGGCGCTGCGCGGCCTGGCGCCCAAGCAGGCACACCTGAGCGGCTGACGGGCCGGCCGGGGAACGTCGGTCCCGGCTGCCACCATGGCGCCGTGCTGTTCGCCGACGTCGTCGCCGCCTCCGCCACGGTGGCGGCCACCCGCTCGCGCACGGCGAAGGCCGCGGCCATCGCCGACCTGCTGGGCCGTGCGGACGGCGACGACGTGTGGGCGGCGACCGCCTGGCTGGCCGGGGAGACGCTGCAGGGTCGACTCGGCGTCGGCTGGCGCACCCTCACCCGCCTCGCGCACGACCCGGCCGACTCCCCGCGGCTGACCGTCCCCGACGTCGACCGCGCGCTGAGCGAGCTCGCCGGCACGACCGGCACCGGGTCGGCGGCGCGGCGGGAGGCGGTCCTCGAGCGGCTGTCCACCGCCGCCACCGCCGACGAGCAGCGCTTCCTCGTCCGACTGCTCACCGGCGAGCTGCGGCAGGGCGCCCTCGAGGGCGTCGTCCTCGACGCGATCGCCACCGCGGCCGGCGTCCCGGCGCCGACCGTCCGCCGCGCCTTCATGCTGTCGGGCAGCCTGCCCGACACGGCCGCCACCGCCCTGGGCGGCGGCACGGAGGCCCTGGAGGCCGTGCACCTGCAGGTCGGCCGCCCAGTGCGCCCGATGCTGGCCAGCCCCGGCTCCTCGCTGGACGCCGCCCTGGCCGACCTCGGCGACGACGTCACGGTCGAGCACAAGCTGGACGGCGCGCGCATCCAGGTGCACCGCGACGGCGACGTCGTCCGCGTCTGGACCCGCACACTGCGCGAGGTGACCGACGGGGTGCCCGAGCTGGTCGCGCAGCTCCGGCAGCTGCCGTGCCGCACCGCCGTCCTCGACGGGGAGACCCTCGCGCTGGACGACGACGGCCGGCCGCGCGCCTTCCAGGACACGATGAGCCGCTTCGGCAGTGACGCCCCCGACCCCGCCGTCGTCCTCAGCCCGTTCTTCTTCGACCTGCTGCACCTCGACGGCCGCGACCTGCTCGACGAGCCGCTGTCGGTCCGCCTCGACGCGCTGGCGGAGCTGCTGGCCGGCGAGGAGCACGCGGCGCTGCGGATGCCCGGCGTCCGCCGGCCCACCCCCGAGCAGGCCGCCGAGGTGCTCGACGGCGCGCTCACCGCCGGGCACGAGGGCGTGGTGGTCAAGGCGCTCGACGCGCCCTACGCCGCCGGCCGGCGCGGGAAGGCGTGGCAGAAGGTCAAGCCGGTGCACACCCTCGACCTGGTGGTGCTCGGCGCGGAGTGGGGGTACGGCCGGCGCTCCGGGAAGCTGTCCAACATCCACCTCGGCGCGCGCGACCCGGACGGCGGCGAGCCGGTCATGGTCGGCAAGACGTTCAAGGGGATGACCGACGAGCTGCTCGACTGGCAGACGACCACCTTCCCCGGGCTGGCCCGCGAGCAGCACCAGTGGGGCGTGCTGCTGAAGCCCGAGCTGGTCGTCGAGATCGCCCTGGACGGCGCCCAGCGCAGCCCGCGCTACCCCGGTGGCGTCGCGCTGCGCTTCGCGCGGGTGCTGCGCTACCGGCCGGACCGGTCGGCGGCGGACGCCGACACGCTCGACGCCGTGCGGGCGCTGCTCGCCGGCGGCTGACCGGCAGCGCCGGCGCGGGGCGGCCAGCTGACCAGCGCGGCGACCGCACCGAGGATGGCGACCGCGCCCAGCAGCCCTACGCACGCCGGCCACCCGGCGGTCGAGAACAGCGGCGCCGGGACGACGGCGCCGACGCCCCCGCCCGCGTAGTAGCAGGTCAGGTACAGCCCCACCGCCCCCGAGCGGGCGGCGCCCCCGCTCGCCGCAGCCTGGGCGGTGGCGCACGCCTGCGCGGCGAACACACCGGTGCACACCCCCGCCAGCCCGGCGACGACCGCGGCGGTCGCCGGCACGAGGGTCAGCGCCAGCCCGGCGAGCACGACCGCGGTGGCCAGCACGAGCACCGCGCGGCGGCCCGCCCGCGACACCAGCCGACCGGTCAGCGGGGTGACGACGACGGCGACCAGGAACACCGCGAACACCGCCCCGACCTGCGCCGTGCCCAGCCCGAACGGCGGCCCGGACAGGTGCAGGCCGGCGTAGGTGAAGGCGCCGACCTGCACGAACAGCACCGCGGCGCCCAGGGCGCAGGTGCCCATCAGCCGCCCGTCGCGCAGGTGGCCGCCGATGCCCCGCAGGCCGCCGAGCACACCGGCCGCCGGCGCGAACCGCCGCTCCCGCGGCAGCCAGGCCGCGACCCCGCCCAGCACGCCCAGCAGCACCAGCGCCAGCGCGACGAACGACGCCCGCCACCCGAGCGCCCCGGCCACCGCGCCGGAGAGGAACCGGCCGAGGAAGCCGCCGAGCGCCGTCCCCGAGACGTAGAGGCCGGTGACGGCGGCCGACCGGGCGGCGGGGACCTCCTCGGCCACGTAGGCGACCGCCACCGCGAAGACGAACGGGACGGCCAGGCCCTGCGCCGCCCGCGCGGCCAGCAGCACGGCGAAGCCGGGGGCGAGCGCGCAGGCCGCCGTCGCCACGGTCAGCACGGCGATCGCCGCCAGCATCACCGGCTTGCGGCCCAGCCGGTCCGACACCGCCCCGGCGAACGGCGCGGCGACCGCGACGCCGAGGGCCGTGGCGCTCACCGTCCAGGCGGCCGCGGTCGCGGAGATCCCGAGGTCGGCGGCGAGGGCCGGCAGCAGCGGCTGGGTCGCGTAGACGGTCAGCAGCGCCGACAGACCGAGCAGGAAGACCGCCGTGCTCGTGCGCATCCCGCCCACCGCACCACACTGGAGGCGGACGGCGGACGCCAGGGGTCAGTCCGCCTGCGAGTGGCCGGTGCCCGGGACGACGACCGCCTCCGGCGTGCTGCGGGCGACGACCACCGGGGCGCCGGTCACCGGCGACCTCCGCGCGAGCCCGAGCTGCGCCACCGCCTGCTCGTAGCACTCGTGCAGCAGGACCAGCCGGTCGACCAACCGGTCCACGTACGCGGCGGAGGTGCTGAGCGGGACGGGTTCGGGCATCAGGGACCAGAACAGCCGGTCGACGTCCCGGCCGCAGGCGTGCGCGCGCCACTCCGCCGGGGACGGGCGGTGCCCGAGCGCGGCCGTGAAGCGCCGGGAGACCGACACCCGGAGCTCGTCGACGGCCGCGTCGTGGACGGCGAGGGCGCGCACCTCGGCGTCCGGCAGGCGGGCGGAGCGGCGCCGTCGTCGTGGCCGCGCCGGCCCCGGGATGACCAGGCCGATCGCCCGGCCGAGCAGCGGCGTCAGCCGGGCGCGGTCGCCGTCGGACATCCGGTCGTCGGCGTGCCGCACGACCGCGGCCAGCTCCCCGTCCACGCAGTGCGGGGCGTCGGTGAACGGCTCGCCGGCCAGGAGGGCGGTGTACTCCATGAAGCACGCCCCGCGCTCCGGGCTGCGGTGCCTGCCCCGGCTGAGCACCGGCATGGACGCCGGACCCTGCGGCATCGCTCCGCCTCCCCCACCGGCCGTGTTCCCGGTGCGCTCCGACGGGGCGACACGAGGCGAGCCCCGACGTCCGCACCCGGTCGTGGGAGCGTACGGCGGACGGGCGGTCCGCGGCAGCCACCAGCGACGGCACCCGCCCAGGCAGCCCGTACGGTCGCTCTCATGGCACTCCCCTACCGGGCCATCCTGCGACCGTCGAAGCTCGAGCTGGTGGCCGGATGGGCGCCCGGCCGGCCGTGGGGCGCGGCGGCCGCGGGCGTCGAGCTCGAGCAGGTCGCCGCCTACCGCTTCGACGACCCGGCCGGCGAGGTCGGCACCGAGACGTTCGTGCTGGGCGCCGGCGACACCCTGCTGCACGTGCCGCTGACCTACCGCGGCGCGCCGGTCCCGGAGCTGGAGGAGCACCTCGTGGGGACGACGGAGCACTCGGTGCTCGGCCGGCGCTGGTTCTACGACGGGTGCGCCGACCCGGTCTACGTCGCCGCGCTGGCCGCCGCGGTGCTCACCGGCGCCCCGCAGGCCGAGGAGTACTTCGCGGTCGACGGCCGGCAGGAGCGCCGCGACCCCACCGCGCGCGTCACCGGCAGCGGAACGGCGGCCGTCGCGGGCCCCCTCGGCACGCCGTCCCCCACCGACACCGCCGACGCGACGACCGTCCGCGCCGGGGACCTGGAGCTGGTGGTGCGCCGCGCGCTGACCCCGGGCGTGCCAGCCGACGGCGCCGCGACGCTCACCGGCACCTGGGCGGGGCAGGACGAGCCGGTGCTGCTCGCAAGCGCCCGGCGGGCCTGACCTCAGGCAGACGCCACCCGGGGCGCGACCTCGGTGCCCAGCAGCTCGATGCCGCGCAGCAGGTCGGCATGGGCCAGCCGCGGGTTGGTCATCTGGATCGCGACGCGGTCGACCCCGCCCAGCTGCTCCGAGACCCGCACGAGCTTGTCGGCCACCGTGTCCGGGTCGCCCATGAAGAAGGCGCCGTTCGGGCCGCTGGTCGCGTCGAACTGCGCCCGCGTCGGCTGGGCGAAGCCGCGCTCCCGGGACACCTTGGTGAACATCTCGTGCCAGCCCGGGTAGATGGTGTCGGCAGCGGCCTGCGTGCTCTTCGCGACGTAGCCGAAGACGTGCAGGCCCACCTGCAGCCGCTCGGGCGCGTGCCCGGCCTGCGCCCCGGCCCGGCGGTAGAGGTCGACCAGCGGCGCGAACTGCCGCGGCTCGCCGCCGATGATCGCCACCATCAGCGGCAGGCCGAGCAGCCCGGCCCGGACGAAGGACTCGGGCGTCCCGCCGACGCCGACCCAGATGGGCAGCGGGTCCTGCAGCGGCTGCGGGTAGACGCCCTGCCCGGTCAGCGCGGGGCGGTGCCGGCCGGACCAGGTCACCTTCTCGGAGTCACGCAGCCGCAGCAGCAGGTCGAGCTTCTCCTCGAACAGCTCGTCGTAGTCCGACAGCGACAGCCCGAACAGCGGGAACGCCTCGATGAACGAGCCGCGGCCGACGACCAGGTCGACGCGGCCACGCGAGATGAGGTCCAGCGTGGCGAACTGCTGGAAGACGCGCACCGGGTCGGCGGCGCTGAGCACGGTGACCGCGCTGCCCAGCCGGATCCGGGAGGTGCGTGCGGCCGCGGCGCCCAGGATCACCGGCGGAGCCGAGTCGTAGTACTCGGGGCGGTGGTGCTCGCCGATGCCGAAGGAGTACAGCCCGACCTCGTCGGCCAGGGCGATCTCCTCGAGCAGGTGCGCCATCCGCTCCTCGGGTCCGATCCGGCGCTCGGTCGAGGGGTCGGTCACCGCTGCGACGAAGCTGTCCACGCCCACGTGCACGGCTGTCCTCCTCCGGGGTCGGGGCCGCCACCGGCGACGGTCCAGTGTTCAACCAGTCAACCAGGTGGCGTCCCCGGCCCCGGGGTCAGCGGCAGGTCGCCCGGGTGGCCAGCAGCGCGAGCGCGCCCGCGGATACGTCTACACAGGCGCAACGGCGGCGGCTGTGCGGGCTCCTCGGGTCAGGGACGCCAGACCGGCCGGTAGTCGGGGTGCGCGGCGTGGGGCAGCGCGAGCAGCGCCAGCGTGAGCGCGGCCAGCTGATGGGCGTCGGTGGGCGCGAGCGGGAAGTCCAGTCCCTCGGGCCGCGCGCCGAGCAGCCGCAGGTCGGGCCGGACGTCGCGGCAGGCCAGCACCAGCCGGCGCCTGGCGGCGCAGTCGGCGAGCACCCGCGCCGGGTCGTGGTGGGCGACGTGGTCGGTCGCGCCCGGCGGCGCGGTCACGCCGCCGTCCCACGACTTCCGGCCGGTCGCCTGGGCGGCCTCGGCCGCCAGGCGCTGGTCCTCGGCGATGCGGGCCAGCAGGAACCCGTCGAGGTCCGGTTCGAGGTCGGGTTCGAGGCCGGGGTCGGCGTCCATGCGGCCATCCTGCGCCGCGGCCGCGCGTGCCGGAACCGACTGCGACCCGGCCGCCGTCCTACGGTTGTCCGGCCATGCGGAACGCACCGGGATCGCTCGACCTGCTCGTCGCCGAGGAGCTCTCCGTGGGGCACGGGTCCGCCCCGGTGTGCGCTCCCGTGGACCTGCGGGTGGCCGCCGGGCGCGCCGTGGCCGTCGTCGGCCCGAACGGCTCGGGCAAGTCCACCCTGCTGCGCACCCTGGTCGGCCTGCTGGAGCCGCTCGCCGGCACGGTCGCCTTCGCGGGCGCACCGGTCGACGAGCGGTCGGCCGCCTTCCGCCGGGACGTCGCCGCGGTCCTGGACGACGACGCCTTCTTCGTCTCGCTCACCGGCCGCGAGCACCTGCTGCTGACCGCGCGCGGGCACGCCGTGGCCGCGGCCGAGGAGGTCGTGGACGCCGAGGTCGAGGCGTTCGGCCTCGGGGCGCGCGCCGACGCGCTGCCCTCGGCGCTCTCCTCCGGCCAGCGGCGGCGGCTGGCGCTGGCGGCCGCGTTCGTCCGCCCCGCCCGGCTGCTGGTGCACGACGAGCCCGAGCGCCGGCTCGACGCCGGCATGCGGGCCCGGCTGGCCGCCCGTCTGGCGGCGCTGCGGGACGCCGGCACCGCCGTGCTGCTCGCCAGCCACGACGCCGACCTGGTCGCGACGGTCGCCGACGAGGTGCTCGCGGTGGACGACGACGCCTGCCGGCTGCTGACCCGGCCGAGGCCGCCGGCCGCATCGCGGAGCTCTGAGCGGTGGCGACCAGCGCCACCGACATCCCGGCCGCGCCGCTGGACGGTGTGGCGGTGCGGCGCTGGACCCGCCGGGCGACGGCGGCGCGGGCCCGGACGACGCTGGGCGAGCGGCTCTCCGAGGCCTGGGGCGGGCTCGTCTCGGCCGGGATCGGCGTGGCCGTTGCCGGGGGCAGCCTGGCCTCGCTGCGCGAGCGCATCGCGCTGGCCGGCGCACCCGTCACCGGGACGACGCTGCCCGCCCCCTCACCTCCGCCGCCCTGGCGCTGCTGACGCTGGCCGGCGTGGTCGTCGTCCCGGCCCGGCTGGGTCCGGTGAGCACCACGCCGGCGGCCGCCGCGTGGTGGCTGCCGTTGCCGGCCGACCGCCGGGGCCTGCTGCGCGGCGAGCTGATGCGGCTGACCGTCGTCGGGGTGGCCGTCGCGGTGCTGCTGGCGCTGCCCCTGGTGTTCGGGGCGGCCGCCGCGCCGACGGCGCCCTCGGTGCTGGGCGGTCTGGGCTGGGCGGTCGTGCTGGCCGTCGCCGCGGTCGGCGGGACGGCGCTGCTGCAGACCCGGCGCCGCGGCCGGGTCTGCGACGACAGATAGCAGATCCGACCAGCCGAGACAGACCACAACAGATACACTATAAATATAACCACGATCACCAGTACGTACTAGAACACTCATAGCACACACACCTGTATCACAGATAAACAACCACAATTCATACTCCAA
>NZ_NVPT01000162.1 GCF_002802985.1 Geodermatophilus chilensis
AGATGTGTATCAGCGACAGAGCTACAGCTGGACGGCGACGGTGGCGGCGAGCTCGCGGACCGCCTCGAGGTCGGCCGGCCCGGGCGTGCCGGTGAGGCTCAGCGGCGCGGCGACCTGCGTCCACCGCAGCGCGCCGGCGATCGTCGAGATGCTGCGCAGCGCGCCCGCGGTGTCGTCGTTGCCGTGCACGTAGACGCCGTAGGGCAGGCCGACGGTGGCGTCCAGGCACGGGTAGTAGACGGTGTCGAAGAAGTGCTTGAGCGCCCCCGACATGTAGCCGATGTTGGCCGGCGTCCCGAGCAGGACGCCGTCGGCCGCGAGCAGGTCCGCAGGCCCGGCCGACAGCGCCGGGCGCACGTCGAGCTCCACCTCCTCGACCATCGCCGCGCCCTCGCGCACCGCCTCCAGCACGGCCTGCAGGGACGGCGAGGGCGTGTGGTGGACGACGAGCAGACGCGGCACGCGGGCATCCTCCCCCGCTCGCTCAGGGACGCAGCGCCTCGTGGACCTCCGCGGCGTGGTCGAACACGGCGAAGTGCCCCTCGCCGGCCAGCCAGTGCGCGGTGCAGCGGGGCAGCATCGCGGCCAGCACCCGGCCGAGGCCCACGGGCACCTGCCAGTCCTGCGTGCCGTGCCAGACGTGCACGTGCTGGTGCACCGACGACAGCGGGAAGCCCCACGGCCGGAACAGCAGCGCGCGGTCCTCGGCGAGCGGGGCGGCGCCGTTGCGCAGCCCCTCGGTGAACGTCTCGGACAGGATGCGCCGGACCCCGGGCCGCCCGATCACCCGACGGTCGGCAGGGTTGAGCCGCGCCTGCAGGTAGCGCGGGATCGCCGCCGGGCGCAGCACCACCGGGGCGAACAGCGGCCGCAGCAGCGCCGCCGCCGGCGAGGGCCGGTGCGCGGCCGCCCGCAGCTGCCGGGGCACCCACTGCGGCCAGGGCCACGGGACGTCGGGCGGCGGCGCGCCGCCGAGCACGCCGACGGTCCGCACCCGCGTGCCGAACGCGGCGGCGCAGGCCAGCGCGTAGGCGGCGCCGCCGGAGAGGCTCAGCACGGAGAACCCGCCGACCCCGAGGGAGTCGAGCAGGTGCGCCACGTCGTCCGGCCAGTCGGCCACCCGCCGTCCCGGCTGGGGGTCCGAGCGGCCGAAGCCCGGCCGGTCGGGGACGACGAACCGCACGCCCCAGCGCCGGTAGTCCTCCGGGTCCTCGACGTGCCGCTCCAGCCGCGAGCTCGGCGAGCCGTGGCAGCCGAGCACCACCCGGCCCGCGGGGTCGCCGTACTCGGCGTAGGCCAGCGTCCGCCCGTCGGGCAGCCGGATGCGGCCCTCCCGGGGGCCGGGTCGTGCGCCATGGCCGGGTCGCTCGTGCATGCCGGGCCCCTACCCGCCGGCGGGCGTCCCGACCGCCCCCACCCCGCAGCGGGCGTCCCTAGCCTGCGGTGGGTGCGCACCGACCGGGGCCTGGACCGGCTGATCACGTTCCTCGACCCGGTGGTGGCCATCGCCATCACCCTGCTGGTGCTGCCGCTGGTCGACGTCCTCCCCGACGCGGGCCGCCGCGTCGCGCTCGGCGACCTGCTGGCCGACGAGGCCGGCCGGTTCGCCGCCTTCGCGCTTAGCTTCGCGGTGATCGCGCGCCTGTGGCTCGTCCACCACCGGATCGTGGAGCGGGTCGGCTCCTACGACCGGCCATTCGTGCTGGTGAACCTGCTCTGAACGCTGACGATCGTGCTGCTGCCCTTCGCCACCGAGGTGGCGGCGGTCTACGACGACGAGCGCCTGGCGATCGGCGTCTACATCGGGACGATGACCGTCAGCTCGGCCTGCCTGACCGTGCTGGGCCTGATGGTCACCGGCCGGCCGCACCTGCGGCGGCACGGGTACGACGGCGCGGAGGACGACCCGGCCGGGGCGCTGCTCAACACCGGGACGCTGGTGCTCGCCCTCGTCCTCGGTGTCGCCGTCCCCGCGGTCGGCTACCTGGCGCTCCTGCTGCTCCTCCTGCCCGACCCGGTGCGCCGGCTGCTCGCCCGCCGGGCGCGCTGAGCCGCTGGCTCAGACCTCCTCGACGGCCAGCCGGCCGGTGGACCGTTCGACCAGCCCGACGACCACCACGGCGACGACGACCGCGGCCAGGCCACCGACCACGACGGCGGCCGGCAGCTCCAGCGCGATGTCCACGGCGGCGACGGCGGCCGCGACGACCGGCCACCACAACCCGCGCCGTGCCCCCTTCTTGGACATCCCCACCTCGGTGAAGGTCACCGACAGCAGGTAGACGACCACCCCACCGGCCAGCACCAGCCGGGTGCCGACCGGCACCTCGCCCTCGCCGCTCTGCACGACGGCCAGCTCCAGCCCCGCGCCGATGGTGGCCAGCGCCAGGGTCAGCGGCAGCTGCCCGAACACGTACACGTCGTGCGAGTGGTCGCTGCGCTCCCCGCCCACCTCGCTGAGCAGCTGCTTGGCGCGGGCCCCGGCCAGGTCGAAGTAGCTCCACCACAGCGCCACGGCCAGGACGAAGCCGAGCGCCGCGACCAGCAGTCCGGACCCGGTCCAGTGGGCGGCGTGCAGCCCGTGGGCGACACCGGCCACCGACTCGCCCAGCACCAGGATCACGAAGAGCGCGAACCGCTCGGGCAGGTGCTCGACGTGCAGGGGGACGTCGGCCGACGAGCGGGTGGCCAGCAGCGGCACCAGCGCCTCCACCAGGACGGCGGCGGCCCAGAGGGCGAACCCGATCGGCCGGGGCACGGCGAGGGACACCGTCCACAGCAGCGCCCCGACGGCGGTGCCGATCATGTACAGCCGGGCGATCGGCCGGGCACCGGGCACGTGCCGGTGGGCGCGGAGGTACTGGAGGAGCAGCGTCGCCCGCAGCGCCAGCTGACAGCCGACGAAGACGCCGAAGTAGGTGCCGGTCGCCTCGGTGGCGGTGGCGGCCATCCCGACGACGGCGGCCATCGAGCCCAGCTTGAGCAGCCGGTAGACGACGTCGTCGTGGTCGAAGCGGTTGGCGTACAGGGTCGAGCTGACCCACGCCCACCAGACGGTGGTGAACAGCCCGGCGAAGACCAGCTCCCCGCGCCAGGTGACGTCGGAGCGGAAGTCGATGGCCAGCTCGGCGACGACCAGGACGAAGGCCAGGTCGAAGAAGAGCTCCAGGCGGGACGCCGAGCGGCCGTCGTCGGTGCGCAGCTCCGGCGCACGGACGAGGCCGCCCGTCAGCGCGCCCAGGGCGGATCGGGATGAGCTGCGGTCGGCCACGACGCTCCCGGGGTCGAGGGGGTGCGCGCTCCCCTACCCCGGTGCGGCGCCGCCACGCCGGGTGGTCAGCGCCGGAAGTCGTGCGCCTCGTCGTAGCCGTGGTCGCCGGCGTCGTCGTCCACCGGGGTGGTCGCCGGTACGCCGTCCTCCGGCCGGGACCGGCCGCCGGTCACCTCGTGCGCCATGTCGTAGCCGAGGTCTCCGGTCGGTTCGCGCGGGTCGGGCTCCATGTCGGCTCCTCCTCGCCGGGTGCGCCAGGGAGCCCATGCTCGCCCCCCGGGTGGGAGCACCACAAGGACACCCGTGTCGTCCGGTCGTGCGATCATGCTCGCTCCTCCGCTCGGTGGGGCGCAGCGTGCTCCCGACCTCCGACACGGACGGTCCTCGCCCCGGGCCCGGCACTGCCACCGCATTAGGTACGGCGGCCGTCGTCGTCCCGTTCGAACCGGACGTCGACCTCCTCGTGCCGCACCGCCTGCTGGGAGCGCGCCGCCTCCGCGTAGACCCGCTCGTCGCCCTCGGTCAGGTCGGTGTGGTGCACGAACGGGGTGAGCAGCGCCCGCGGGTACAGCCGGTCCACCCGGACGACGTCGATCTCCACGCAGACCACCAGCCCGACGGCGGCCAGGTAGAGGAAGGCCAGCAGACCCAGCACCAGCGCGAACACGGCGTCGACGGCGCTGGCGTTGGCGACCACGCGGGCCACGTAGACCCCGCCGAAGGACTGCAGCAGCTGCCAGAGGACCGCCGCCACCAGCGCGCCGGGCAGCACCTGCCGGGTGGTGAGCCGGCGGGCGGTGGTGATCCGGAAGCCGAGCACCAGCACCGCGGCGTTGGCCAGCACCGAGACGACGGTGACCAGCACGTGCACGCCGCCGGAGAACCCGCCGCCGTAGGCCGCCGCGCCCGTGCCGAGCGCGGACAGCACCGTGCTGGCCAGCAGCAGCAGGCCGAGGGTGAACAGCAGCAGCAGGCCGCGGCCGCGGGCGGTGATCGGGTCCGGCCGGCGGTGCCGCGGTACCGCCCACGCGGTGTTCATCGCGTGCTGGACCGCCTGCCCCAGGCCCAGGGCGCCGTAGAGGGCGACCGCCCCGCCGACGACGACGCCGGTGATGCCGCCGCCGAGCCCCTCCGGCCGGGCCAGCTGCGGCCCGATCACCGGGAACTCCCCCAGCGCCGAGTCCAGCAGCCGCTGCTGCAGCCCCGAGTCCCCGGCCAGCACCAGGCCCAGCACGGTGGCGAGCAGCAGCAGGGTCGGGAACAGCGCGAGGAAGCCGTAGTAGGTGACCAGCGCGGCGAGGAAGTGCCCGTCGTCGTCCAGGTACTTGTAGAGCACCGCGACCGGGAAACCGACCGTCGGGTGCCGGCGTTGGAACCGGTCGACCCGCTGGGTCCACGTCATGGCCCACCCCTGTCGCCTCGGGTACCCGGTCCCTACCCCGGCCCCCGGCCGGACGATGCGTTACGCGGCGCCGGCCGGCGCCGTCATGGCGCGCACGATGCCCACGACCGTGGCGCTGAACAGGTCCCACCGACCCCCGTCGGCCGGGACCGCGGACGGTCCTCCCGGGTGCGGCAGGTCGAGGGGGACCGCCTCGGGATCGACGGCGGCGCGCACGGCGAGCCCCTCCACGAGCGCCGTGAGCGTGGCGGCGAAGACCTCCACCGTGTACGGGGGCCGCAGGGTGAGCCCGTAGGCGGCGAAGAACGCCCGATACACCGGCACCAGCCGGTCGGTCACGGACCGGTAGTGGGCGCGGAGCAGCTCACGCACCTGCTCGTCCTGGGCCTGCTTGCCCCAGAGGGCCAGGATCAGGGGCACGTACGGATCGGCCCGCACCATGTCGAAGTTCCGGCCCGCGGCCCGGCGCACCACCTCCTCGAGCGGGAGACCGCGGGGCAGGTCGGCGAGCACGGTCTCGGCCGCCGCCGCGGTGCTGGTCAGCCGCTGGGGGTCCAGGACGTAGGCCAGCAGGTCGCGGTGGTACGCCTCCTGGCTGCTCCAGTGGTGGTAGAAGGCGCCGATGGTGCGGCCGGCGCGCTGCGCCACCGGCTGGGCCTTGACCTGGGTGAGCACCGCACCCACCGGCTGCTCGCGCAGCAGCGCCGCACCGGCCTCGAGCAGGGCCTCCCGGGTCTCCCCGGCGGCCTCGGCCTTGGCGGACGACGGCATCCGGCGACTGTCCGCCATGACGCCTCCCTGTGTCGCACTCGAACCGTTGCAGTGACCTGGATCACATGGCAGGTTGGATATCGGATACTATCCGTGATGTCGGCTGCGGCGGGGAGGGGCCGCACCCCTCGGCGGACCGTCGCCGCGGCACTTCCCTGCGGGCGCGACCACGGGGCCTGCCCGCCGTCTGCGCCGCGTCGCCCGTCCGGCGTCCCGCGACCGGCCTTCCTCCCGCCCTGACCCCGCAGGTAGGAAGGACGCATGGCCGACTCCGCCCCGTCCCTCACCGAGCTCGCCGCCGAGGAGGCGGAGCTGCAGTTCGCCGGCTTCACCAACGACGACGCCTGGGACCTCGGCTCGGCCCTGGTCGCGGCCGCGCGGCGGGACGGCGCTCCGGTGGCGGTCGACGTCAGCCGGCACGGCCACCAGCTCTTCCACGCCTCGCTGCCGGGCACCAGCCCGGACAACGACTCCTGGATCCAGCGCAAGACCCGCGTCGTCCACCGCTTCGGGCACAGCAGCCTCTACGTCCGGCAGGCCTCGATCGAGCGGGGGACGACGTTCGAGGCGGAGTTCGGCCTGGACCCCGCGCGCTACGCGGCCCACGGCGGCGCGTTCCCGATCGCCGTCCGCTCGGTCGGCCCGGTCGGCGCCGTCGTCGTCTCCGGGCTGCCGCAGCTCGAGGACCACCGCATGGTCATCGCCGCCATCCGGGCGCACCTGGGCCGGTGACCGCCGTCCCGCGGCGCCCCTGGCTCGGCCGGCCGGGCCGGCTGCGGCGGACCTGGGCGCGCCACCCGAGGGTGGGGCTGGCCGTCAAGGCCGCCCTCGCCGCGGCGCTGGCCTGGCTCGTGGCCGGCGTGCTGCCCCTCGACCCGGCGCAGCAGTACCCGTACTACGCGCCGCTGGGCGCGGTGATCGCCACCTCCACGACGCTCAGCGGCTCGGTGCGCAGCTCGCTGCAGTCCGTCGCCGCCATCGCGCTCGGCGCCGCCCTCGCCCTCGGGGTGTCGGCCGTGCTCGGCGACAACCTCGGCACGCTCGCCGTGGTGGTCGCCGGCGGGGTGCTGCTGGCCGGGTGGCGGCGGCTGGGCAGCTCCGGCAGCTGGACGGCGACCTCGGCGCTGTTCGTGCTGGTGCTCGGCAGCCAGGACCCCGGCTTCGTCGCGGCCTACACCGGGCTCACCGCCCTGGGCGCGGCCATCGGCCTCGGGGTCACGGCCGCCTTCCCGCCGCTGCCGCTGGCGCCGGCCGCCGAGCAGCTGCGGGCCCTGCGCGACACGCTGGCCGGCCAGCTCGAGGACCTCGCCGACGGGCTGCAGCAGGAGCACCCGCCGACCGAGGACGAGTGGCGCCTGCGGACTCACCGGATCGACCCGGTGCTCGCGCAGATGCGCGAGGCGGTGCAGCAGGCGGCCGAGGCCCGCCGGGGCAACCGCCGGGCCCGCCACTACCGCGACGCGGCCGAGACGCAGTACCGGCAGGCCCGCGCCCTCGAGCGGCTCAGCCTGCTGGTGGAGCAGCTGACCCAGGTGATCGCCGAGACCGAGCGGGCGGAGTTCGAGCGGGTCGCCCTCGGCCCGGCGCTGCGCCCGGCCGCGGCCCGCACCCTGGCCGCGCTGGCCGCCGCGCTGCGCTCGGTGGAGGACGCCGCCGACCCGGAGACGCTGCGCCGGGCGCGGGCGTGCCTGCACGAGTTCACCGAGGCGGTGCGCCGGGCGCGGGCCACCAGCACCGACGACCTGTTCGTGGCGGGGGACGTCGTCCAGACGGTGCGCCGCTCGCTGGACGCGCTGCCGCTGCGGGAGCCCGCCGGCCAGTAGCCGTCCGCGTGATCGGTGCGCCCGTGTCCACGTGTCCGGGGGTGCGGACCTGTCACCAGGTGCGCAACCGCGCCCGGTGCCGCGTGGTCAGCCGCGACTCCTCCCGGGTCACCGGGATGACGCCGGGGGCGTTCGCCGCCCGCTACGCCGGCTGAACCCCGCCTGCGGCGGTTTCCGCGGAAATCGCCGGATCCTCGCGGAGCCGTGCCACGAGCGCCGGCACGACCTCGGCGCCCGCCGTGCCGGCCGCCGCGCAGCCGAGCACGACCAGCCAGGCCAGCGGGTCCAGCGGCGTGCAGCCGAAGAAGCGGCTGAGTCCCGGGGTCTGGACGACGGCGGCCAGCACGGCGAGCGAGCCCGCGGCGGTGACCAGCACCAGCGGGCTGCGCCGCCCGGCCCACGCGGTCTGCCCCAGCTGGGTGGTGATCAGCGCGGCCAGGCCCATCGTCCCGGCCCGCCCGCGGAAGCCGGTGAGCCGCCCGACGGTCCACGCCCCGGTCGCCCCGGCGGTGGTGGCCGCCCCGCGGACCAGCACCATCCGCCGCACCTCGCGCGCGAACCCCCGCCGCGGCCCCGCCTCGAGCACCGCGGCCAGCGGGTGCCCGGCCAGCGGGCCGTCGTCCCCGCCGGGCGTGGTCCTCCGCGGCGCGGCCACGGCGACGGCCAGCGCGGGGAACATGTCGGTGAGCAGGTTGACCAGCAGCAGCTGCCGGGTGTTCAGCGGCGCCCGCCCGCCGAAGGCGGTGCCGAGCACGGTGAACGCCACCTCGCCGGCGTTGCCTCCGACGAGCACCGAGACGGCGTCCTGCACCCGCGCCCACATCGCCCGGCCCTCGGCGATGGCGTCGACCAGCCGGGTGAGGTCCAGGTCGGTGAGCACGAGGTCGGCGGCGGCGCGGGCGGCCGGCGACTCGGCACCGGAGACGCCCACCCCCACGTCGGCCAGCCGGATCGCCGCGGCGTCGTTCACCCCGTCGCCGGTCATCGCCAGCGTCGCCCCGACCCGGCGCAGCGCGGCGACCAGCGACACCTTCTGCTCCGGCGACAGCCGCGCGAACACCGCGGTCTCGCGCACCATGCGGGCCCGCTCGGCGTCGGAGGCACGGGCGAACTCCGCGCCGGTCACCACCCGGTCGGCGCCCGGGATGCCGGCCTGCGCGGCGATCGCGCGGGCGGTCCCCGGGTGGTCGCCGGTGGCCACGACCACCCGGACGCCGGCGGCCCGCAGCTGCTCGACGGCCGCGACCGAGGACCCCCGCACCGTGTCGGCCAGCCCGACCAGCCCGCGCAGGGTGAGGTCCCGAGCCCCGTCCTCCAGGCCGCCGCCGTCCCACTCCCGCTCGGCCACGGCCAGTACCCGCAGCCCATCGGCGGCGAGCTCCTGCACCCGCCCGGCGAGGTCCCCGGCGCCCCGGCACCGGGCGGCGACGACCTCGGGCGCGCCCTTGACCACGAGCCGGCCGTCGCGCACGGCCGCGGAGAAGCCCCGCCCGGCGGCGAACGGCAGGCTCTCCCCCGCGTCGCCGTCGGGGCACACGCCGCGCTCCCCGGCCGCCTCCACCACCGCACGGTCGGTCTCGTGCGCCCGGTCGTCGCCGTTGCCGACACCGGCCGCGACCAGCTCCAGCAGCCCCTCCTCGTCGAGCTCCCCGTCCAGCGGGAGCAGGCGGGCGACCCGCAGCCGGTTCTCCGTCAGCGTCCCGGTCTTGTCGAAGCAGACGGTGTCCACCCGGCCGAGCGCCTCGAGCACCCGCGCGCTGCGGACGACGGCGCCCCGCCGCGACAGCCGCCGCGCCGCGGCCTGCTGCGCCACGGTCGCCACCAGCGGCAGCCCCTCGGGCACCGCGGCCACGGCGACCGCCACGCCGTCCCGGACGGCGTCTCTCAGGGGGCGCCGCCAGAGCACGCCGAGGGCGGTGACCACGGCGCCGCCGGCCAGGGTCAGCGGCAGCACCTGGCGGGTCAACTCGCCCAGCCGCGCCTGCACGCCGGCCGGGGGCGCCGCCCCGCCGGCCGCCCGCGCCGCACGCCCGGCCTGGGTGGCCTCCCCCACCGCGACGACCACGGCGCGCCCGCGCCCGGCCACCACCGTGGTGCCGTCGAAGAGCATGCAGCTGCGGTCGGCCACCTCGGCCCCCGGCGTCGCCGGCACCGACTTGCCCACCGACAGCGACTCCCCGGTCAGGTTGGACTCGTCGACCTCCAGGTCGACCGCCTCCAGCAGCCGGGCGTCGCAGGCCAGCACGTCGCCGGGCTCGACCTGCACGACGTCGCCGACGCGCAGCGCGCTGCCGGGCACGTCCTCGCGGCCACCGTCGGTCTCCCGGTGCACCACGACGTCCTGCTCCAGCAGCAGCGACTCCAGCGCCGTCTCCGCCCGCAGCCGCTGCAGCCCGCTGACCAGCGAGTTGGCGACGGTGACGCTGCCGACGAGGACGGCGTCGGTCGCCTCACCGAGCATCGCCGTGGCCGCTGCGCCGGTGCCGAGGACCGGGGTCAGCGGATCGGCCAGCTCGGCGGCGACGGTGTGGGCGAACCGGGACGGCCCGCGCACCAGCGGGTGCGCGCGGAGCCGGCGGAACCGCACCGGCCGGGCGTCCTCGGCGACCGGCAGCTCGGCCAGGCGGTGCTGCACCTCGTCGGGGTCCAGCGCGTGCCAGGGGGTGTGCACCGTGGGCGCCGGGACCGGGCGGCCGGCCGCCCGGGCGGCGGCCCAGGTGCCGCCCACCATCGCGACGGTCGTGGCGGTCTTGCCGGGCGAGGTCGCCTTCTGCTGCCCGTACCGCTCGCTGCCCACGGCGGCCAGCAGTGCTCCGAGGACGTTGCCGGTGAGCGCGGCCTGCACCGAGCGCCGGCTGACCGTGCGGGCCGCCGCCGTCGCCGCGACCACCCGGCAGACGTCGGTCAGCCCCGGGCGGGTCACCAGGTCGGCGCCCCACGCGGGCGAGCAGCCGGGTCGGACGGGCGCGACGGACACGTCGGCGGCCAGCAGCGCGGGGCCGTCGGTGTCGCTGACCAGCAGGACGCCGCGCCCGTCGTCCTGCAGCCGCCGCACCGTGGCCACCAGCGGCTCGTCCGCGGGGGCCACCTCGTCGGCGGCCGCGGCCACCTCCCGGGTGCCGGCGTGCGCGGTCAGCACCAACCGGGTCCCGGCCGCGGCGGCCGCGGCGAGCAGCGCCTCGGCGTGCGGGTCCAGCTCGCGGGCGACGGTCACCGTGCCCACCCGGCGGCGGCCCTGGTACACCGCACGGACCTCGGCCCCCGGTGCGTCGTCGGTGCAGGTGACCGGCCCGAGCCGCAGGCCGTCCTCCGGCTCGTCGCCCTCCAGGGCGCCGACCAGCCGCGCGGCGGCCGACCAGACGCGGGCGTCGTCCCACCCCTCGGCCTGCGCGGTGGCCTCCAGCACCACCGGCGGCCCGGTGCACAGCGCGTCGCCGTCGACCACGACGGTGTCCACCCGGTCCAGCCGGCGGTAGGCCGAGCCGTCCATCGGCAGCACGCCGCGGCGGCACAGCAGCAGGTCCAGCGTCGTGGCGAACGCCGCCCGCCCGTGGAAGGCGGCCTTCGGGTTGAGCGCCTTGAGCAGGTCGGCCGCACGGCCGGGGCGGCCGGTGAGCGCCAGCAGGCCGAGCGCGGCGGCCAGCCCGGTGGGGGCCAGCCGCTCGGTGTAGGTCTCGACCGGGCCGGGCGGCAGGGGGCGCGGCCGCGGCCCCGGTGGCGTCTGTCCCCTATACACATCTGACGCTGCCGACGACTCCTGACGGGTAGATGCCGGTGGTCGCCGCAGCATTTAACAATGAACCCCTTATGGTGCTGACGGCCGTGACACTGGGCCATCTCACGATCGT
>NZ_NVPT01000163.1 GCF_002802985.1 Geodermatophilus chilensis
ACGGATGCAGTACCGCCCCGGACTGCTGGTCGGCTTCCTGGCCAGCACCGGCTTGGAGTTCGGATCGTTCCTATAACAACCGCCCTTAATGATCTTTAGCGGATGCGGCCGGCGACGACGGCGACGTCATCCGCCTGCTCGCCTACACCGGTCTCCGGTTCGGGGAGATGGTCGCTCTGCGGGTCCGCCGCGTCGACTTTCTTCGCAGACGCCTGACCATCGCCGAGGCCGCCACCGAGGTCGCCGGTCGACTCAAGTTCGGCACCCCGAAGACCCATCAGGAGCGCACCGTCCCGCTGCCCACTGCGCTCGCCGAGCCGCTGGCGCGCCGCTGCGAGGGCAAGCAGTCCGACGAGCTGCTGATCATCACCGCCAGAGGCGGCCCCCTCCGGCTCCGGAACTGGCGCCGGACCGTTTTCGACCCCGCCGTCCGCGCGGCCGGACTGACGGACGTCACTCCGCACGACCTCCGCCACACCGCGGCCTCGCTCGCGGTGGCCAGCGGTGCCACCGTCAAGGCCGTCCAGCGGATGCTCGGTCACGCCTCGGCGGCCATGACCCTCGACGTCTACTCCGGCCTCTTCGACGACGACCTCACCGCCCTGGCCGACCGGATGGACGCCGCCGCGCGGGCCGCCGCGGAAGCGCGTGTGGGCGCCGTGTGGGCGCGGCTGCCGTCCGAGGAGCCGGCGAAGAGCAAAACGCCAGGTCAACGACGTGGGCCCCGTGGGGATCGAACCCACAACCCGCGGATTAAAAGTCCGCTGCTCTGCCAGTTGAGCTAGAGGCCCGGCGGGTGGGGAGACCGGCACCGGTGCACACGGCACCGGACGGCTCCACGACCCGCTGCGAGGCTACCGCCGGGAGCCTGCACCTCCGCGGCGAGCGCGAGATCCGACGAGGCGGCGCGGCGACCCGTCGTCCGGGCGGGGCAGCACGCCGACCGGTCGGCCACGGACGCCGCACGGATCCCGTACCGCCGGGATGGGACCCACACCCCAGGCCTCGCCGGACCACCGCATCCATGGGGCGGCCCCGCCGCCCCGTGGGTCTGGAGCGGCGGGGCCTGACCGCCGACGCTTCCCCGGGGAACGTCGGCGGCTGCTCAAGAGGCCGCCGGGGCTCCCGTTCCCGGACGACCGCGCCTGGCCCCAGGCCCGGGGCGACCGTCGCCGCCTGGCGACGCACCGAGGAGTTCGCCGGTGGTCACGAGGTGCTCGGCGACGTCGCGCACCTTCCGGTCGAGCTGCATCGACAACCGGGCCAGCAACTGGAAGGCCTGGTCAGGCGTCAGCTTGTAACGCTCGATGAGCACGCCCTTGGCCTGGTCGATGACCGTGCGGGACTCGAGCGCGCGCTGGAGGTTGTCGGCCAGGTCGCGGGCGCTGTGGTAGGCGTGCAGGTTACCTGCCGCCACGGCGGCGCACGGCCCGAACCGGGTGGCGACCGATCGGCTGTCCTCGTCGAACGCCTCGGGCTGCCGGGCGTAGATGTTCAGCGCTCCGGTGACCGGTTCATCTTCGTCGATGACCAGCGGGACCGACAGGGAGCTGAGGCAGCCGCGCTCGACCGCGCGTGCCAGGTAGTCCCGCCACCAGGGCTCGGCACGGGCGTCGGCCACCTCGGTGATCTCTCCGGTGCGGGCGGCGTGCAGACAGGGGCCGTGGCCGCGTTCCAAATGGCTCTCGTCGAGGTCGACGGCCAGCCGGCCGGACCACACCACGGTGGTGGGCTTGTCCTTGACCAGCAACGTCAACGACGTCTCCGGGTTGCCGGGCATGACCGACGAGGTCAGGTCGGCCACCGTCTGCAGCAGGCTGTCCATGGCCAGCTCCCGCAACGACAGCCGGCCCAGCTGCTCCAACGCCTCGGTGGCGTCGACGGGCCTCGGGTTCTCGTCGCTGGCCACGGCACGGCCTCCGGTCCGGTCTGCACCGGGGCAGGTGACCTCGGCAGCAGGACCCCGAGCTGGGCTCCCGCGTTCGCGCACTACGCCGCTGCTGGACGCACGGATCGACGCAGGTCCATGCCGGCGCCTCCCTCTACGCTACGCGCGCGAGCCGGTGGGGGCACGCCGCCTACTCCGGGGCGGCCCCGGGCCACGCAGCGGCCCCCCGTTGACCGGTCGCCGGTCCAGGGCTGGCGTCGCCCACGAGTCGAAACGCCCGGCCGACTGCTCCTCAGCAGGCAGCATGCCGCGGTCGACGTCCTCCGCCGCGACCTCGTGCCTGCGCGCCGAGGTGGTTCGTGTGACCCGTGTGCAACCGGGACCGCGTGACGGTGGGTCCTCGCCCTTCCGGATGAGCGTCGACCTCGTCGGTCGCCGCCTGCGCCTGGCCGGACGACTCGACCGCCGCACCGTCCACCTGCTGTACGACGCGGTCTCCACGCTGCTGCTCACCGACGGGGACGTGTGGGTGGTCGACGCCACGGACGTCACCGCCTGCGACCGCATGGGAGTCCGTGGCATCGAGGCCGCCCACCGCCGCGCGCTCCGGCCCGGTCGCCGGTTGAGGCTGGTCGGGACCCCGCCCTCCCTCCGCCGCGAGCTCACCCGCCTGCACCTGGCTCACCACTTGCTCGACGGCGACGACGGGTCCGCCGCCACCGCCCCACCCGCTGTCCGTGTGGACGCGTGGCCGTCCCGGACACGAGGGCGACCGGACCGTCAGAGGACGTCGAGGAGCAGCAGGAGCAGCAGGGTCAGCAACGCGGAGACGACCAGCGAGCCCAGGCAGCCGAGCCGGCTGGAGAAGAGGAAGAACACGGGCCCGGGGTTCCCCCGCAGCGCACCGGCGAACCGCGAGACGACCTCGCGTGGCCCAGGCCACGGGTGTATCACCTGGTCAGGTGATCGCTTGAGGGCCTCAAGTCACCTAGCGTCCCCCCTGCCCGGCGAGCGATCCCGGGCCCCCCGGACCCCGGCCCGGCCGCCGCGTTCCCCCCGTGGCGGCCGGGCCGGACTCCATCCCCGGGCTCAGCAGACCCGGTCGAGCAGGTCCCACAGCAGCTCCTGCTGTGTGTCGTCGACGGGCAGCGGCACCGTCACCGGCTCGGCCTCCCCCACCGCGACCGACAGCGGGAACAGGAACGGCTGCTTGGTCTCGGCCAGCACGTGCGGCTCGCAGGACGCCGCAGTGAACACCACCTCCGCGCTCGTCCGCTCCTCCCCGGTCCGCAACTCCAGCGGCAGTCCCTCGACGGCGACGTCGAGGACGACGCTGCGCCGGGCCTCGAGCACCGTGACCGCGCGGTCGTCGTCCCGGGCCCGGGTGAGGACGACGGTGCCCGTGACCGTGTCGCCCGCGGCCGTCAGGCCGGTCAGCGCGACACCGGCGACGGCCAGCACCGCGGCGACCGCGCACTGCTCCCGGTGGACGACGTCCAGGTCGTCCCCGGCCAGCGGCACCCGCAGCTCCTCCACCGCCCCGTCGGGCCGCGCCACGGTCAACCGGGCCGCCGGCGGACCGGCCGGGGCGGCGCAGTCGGCCGGGCCGTGGGCGGTGCGCAGGGCGATCGTCCGGCCGTGCTCGAAGGCGGCGGTCAGCGGGGTCGGCGGCAGCGGCGCGAACCCGGGCGCGTCGATCGACACCGCGGTCACGGTGAACGGCTGGTCGCCGGTGTCGGTGACGCGCACGTGCACCTGACCGGGGACGGGCACGTCGGTGCGCTGGCGCACCACCTCGGCCTCGATCCCGGGCACGGGCGGCAGGGCCGGCGCCGCGGACGTGGTCGTCGCGGGGGCCGCCCCGGCGTCGCCGTCCGCGCCGGAACAGGCGGTGCACAGCAGCGCGAGCGCGAGCGCCAGCACCGCCGTCCGGCCCATGCCCGCAGGGTAGGGACGGCGGCGCCGTCCGGGACCCCTACCGGTCGCGCCCGGGCAGCCGGGCCATGACCCGCCCGGCCTGCATGCGGACCTCCATCTTGTCCTGCGGGTTGGCCGCCGGGCCGCGCCGCGGCTGGCCGTCCTCGAGGTCGAACGCCGAGCCGTGCCACGGGCACACCAGGCAGTCCGTGCCGCGCACCTGCTCCACCGACCCCTCGTAGAGCGGGCCGGACAGGTGCGAGCACGCTCCGACGAAGGCGTCCACCCGCATCCCCCGGCGGACGACGACCAGCGGGACGTCAACGCTGCCGCCCTTGCCCGTGCGCAGCGCCGGCCGCCCCTCGGGCAGGTCGTCGACCGGGCCGAGGTCGATCCAGTCCGAGCTCAGCGCGCGGGCCGCCGTGGCGGCGTGCGAGGCGCCCGAGGACTGGGCGTAGGACATGTGCCCGCCGACGGCCGCGGACCCGGTCGCGATGCTCAGCCCGGCGTACGACAGCACCCGGCCCAGCCCGCCGCGGCCCCTGGCGCGGGCGACCAGCGAGCCGATGTAGAGACCGAGCGCGACGGTGTTGCCCGCGGCGTGCAGCAGGCCCAGCCGCCGGACACCGATGCCCTGCTCGGACCAGTCGGCCGCGCCGGACATCGCCGCGGGGACGGCGACGGCCACGCCCGTGCCGATGAGGACGGTGGCGGCCGGCCGCAGCGGGGGGATCGCGTCGAGCAGGCCGGCCGACGTCCAGCTGCCGACGGGCACCTGCACCAGGACCGGGTGCAGTGGGTGCCCCAGCCAGGTTCCGTGCAGCAGGTCCTTGAGGGCCTGCGGCTTGAGAGCGGCCTGCACGGCGCGCTGGGCCGGCCCGATCGCCTTGTCGAAGGTCGCCGCGTCTGCGATCCGGTCGAGGATCCCCATGAGGCTCATGGCGGCGTCCTACCCCCGTGGACCAGGGACGATGCCGACCGCATCAGCGGTGACGGGCGGTCAGCCGACGGTGACGGCCACGCCGGGACGGCGACGTGTGGTGATCGACTCCACAGCCGGACTGTCTCCCCCCAGGGGAATAACGACTGGCGTACAGCCGATCCCCAGGTGGAACGTACAGAAAGTAGTCGTGCCCGCAGAGGAGACGTCGTGACCTGCCCGTCGTTGCTGACCCGCCGCCCGGTGGTCGGCGACGCGGTCGACAGCATGGCGGCGCGGGTGCGCGCCGAGGACACCCTCGGCCAGTTCGCCCGGTTCGTCCTCGTCGGCGCCTCCACGACGCTGGTGTACGCGCTGTTCTTCGCCGCGCTGGAGAGCCTGGGCTACCTGCCGGCACACGTGGCGGCCACCGCGGTGTCGACCCTGCTGGCCAACGAGATGCACCGGCGGCTGACCTTCCACGCGGGCGAGCGGGTGCACTGGCTCACCGCCCAGCTCGAGGCCGGCGGGGTCACGGTCATCGGCCTGCTGCTGACCAGCGCCTCGCTCGCCGTCCTCAACTCGCTGGCCCCCGACGCCGGCGTGGCCACGCAGGTCACGCTCGTCGTCACGGTGACCGGCCTGGTCGGGCTGATGCGCTTCATCGCCCTGCGCTGGCTGTTCCGCCCGCGGGCGGCCTCGCCCGCCTGATCGCACCCCCGCCCGCCTGACCGCATCCCCGCGCCGCGTTTGAGCAGCGCCCGGGGCAGGGCACACCCACCTCCGAACGGTTGAACTCACAACCAGAACGGAGACCCCGTGCCGAACATCGCTGTCGTCTACTACTCGTCGACCGGGAACACCCACCAGCTCGCCGCCGCCGTCGCCGAGGGCGCCCGCGAGGCCGGCGCCGAGGTGCGCCTGCGCCGGGTGCCCGAGCTGGCGCCGCAGGAGGCCATCGACTCCAACCCGCTGTGGCGGGCGCACGTGGACACCACCGCCGGTGAGGTCGAGGAGGCCACCCCGGCCGACATGGAGTGGGCCGACGGCTACGCCCTCGGGACGCCGACCCGCTTCGGCACCCCCGCCGCCCAGATGAAGCAGTTCATCGACACCCTCGGCGGGCTGTGGTTCACCGGGAAGCTGGCGAACAAGGGCGCGACCGCCTTCACCAGCGCGCAGAACGTCCACGGCGGCAACGAGTCGACGATCCTCACGCTGTTCAACGTCTTCTCGCACTTCGGCGCCGTCATCGTGCCGCCGGGCTACACCGACCCGCTGCTGTTCGAGGCCGGTGGCAACCCCTACGGCGTCTCCAACGCCTCGGGCGGCAAGTCCGCCACCGCCAGCGAGGCCGAGCTGGCCGCCGCCCGCTACCAGGGCCGCCGTCTCGCGGAGGTCACCGCCAAGCTCGTCGCGTGACGGTCGCGTGACGGTCGCGTGACACCGGCGCCGCCCCGGCCGACCGGGGCGGCGCCGGGTCCGGCCGCGGCTAGGTTGGCGCAGGTGAGCGAGCCGAGCACCACCACGCGCCCGCGCCTGCGCGCGGCCGCCCGTGGGGTCGGCCGGTGGGCGGTCCGGCTGGCCGTCGTCCTGGCCGGTGCGTGGCTCGGCATCCTGCTGCTCGGTCGGGTGTCCGCGCCGATCGGCCCCTTCGACGCGACGGTGGCCTTCCGTCCGTTGGGCGGGGGCGCCGCCCTCGACATCCCGCCGCTCGGTGCGCTGCAGGTCGACGCCTACGACGGGCCGCTGCGGCTGGAGATCCAGCTGAGCCGGGTCGACGAGATCCGCGCGACGCAGCTGGCCACCGACCCGACCAAGCTGGACGGCGTCGTCGACCAGGTGAGCGCCGACCTGCGGGACGCCGTCGAGCGGGTGGCGTGGCTGACCGCGCTGGCCGCCGTCGGCGGCGGGACGGTCGCGGCCCTGCTCGTGCTGCGCCGCCGGCGGGAACCGCTGATCGCGCTGGGCCTGTCCACCGCGCTCGTCGCCGCGACCGGTGGCGTCGCCGCGGCCACCTGGCGCCCGGAGGCGCTGTCCCGGCCGACCTACACCGGGCTCCTGGTCAACGCCAACAGCCTCATCGGCAGCGCCCAGGACATCGTGGCGAGGTTCGATGCCTACCGGGCCTCGCTCGAGGACCTCGTCACCAACGTCAGCTCGCTGTACTCGACGCTGTCCACGCTGCCCCCGCCCGGCGGCGCCGACGACAGCGTCGCCGTGCTGCACGTATCCGACATCCACCTCAACCCGGCCGGCTTCGACCTCGTGCAGCAGGTGGTCACCCAGTTCGACGTGGACGGGGTCCTCGACACCGGGGACATCACCGACTGGGGCAGCCAGCCCGAGAACGGCTTGATCAGCGCCGTCGGTGCGCTCGACGTGCCCTACGTCTACACGCGCGGCAACCACGACTCGACCGTCACCGCTCAGCTGGTCGCCGCCCAGCCGAACGCGACCGTGCTCGACGATTCGGCCGTGACGGTCGCCGGGCTCACGATCGTCGGCGCGCCGGACCCCCGCTTCACCCCCGATCAGAACGCCGACGACGGGATCGAGACCCTGGAGGAAAGTGGCGAGGGCCTCGCCGAGTTCGTCGAGCCCCTGCCCGAGACACCGGCCATCGCCATGGTCCACGACCCCGAGCAGGCGCTGCCCCTCGATGGCGTCGTCCCCCTGGTGCTGGCCGGGCACACGCACGAGCGGGAGGTCACCCGGCTCGACGGGGGCACCCTGCTCATGGTCCAGGGCTCGACCGGCGGGGCGGGACTGCGCGCCCTGCAGGGCGAGTTCCCCGAGCCGCTGACCTGCACGGTGCTCTACCTGAACCCGCGGACCGGCGCACTCACCGCCTACGACGAGATCACGCTCGGCGGCCTCGGCCAGACCGAGGTGACGATCGAGCGGGAGGTCGTCCCCGCGGCGGCCACTGCGGTCGGGGACGGCGTCCCGCCGACGCCGACCACCCCGGCTCCGACGCCCCTCCCGGCGCCCGCCTCCCCGACCGGGTGATCCGGCCGCCCTACGCTCGACCCATGTCCTCGACGACGTCGCGTGCCACCCGGCTGGCCGCCGGGGCCCTCGCCGGTGGCCTCACGCTGCTGCCCCTGACCGCCTGCTCGTTCGGCTCGGACACCCTCTCCTGCAGCGGCAGCGAGTGCTCGGTGACGCTGACCGGCAACGACGCGCAGGTCGAGATCCTCGGGACGTCGATGTCCTTCGGCGGCGTCCAGGACGGCCGGGCCTCCCTCAGCGTGGGCAACGCCAGCGTGTCGTGCGCCCAGGGCGAGACCGTGAGCGCCGGCCCGCTGTCGCTGACCTGCACCACCGTCGAGTCCGACTCGGTGGAGCTGACCGCGTCGCTGGGCTGAGCGCCCAGCTCAGCCCAGGTCGGCGACCTCGACGACCACCCGAGTGGGGTCCTCGAGGGCGTAGACGCGGAACGGCGCCTCGCCCGTCGTCCCGACGAAGGCCACCGAGGTGCCCTCGAAGGTCGCGTCCCAGGCGACCTCGGTGACCGTCTGCGTCCCGTTGCCCGGCAGCGGGTCGGGACCGGCCCACTCCTCGACGCCGGTGTCGAACGGGTACCCCGCGCCGGTGACCGTCACCTGCAGGACGGCCTCGCCCGCCACCTCGACCGGGTCCCCCGTGCCCTGCGCGTACGCCTGGTCGACGTAGCGGACGTCCCAGCCCGGCGTGCCCGTGCCACCCATCTCGAGGACCACCCGGTCGTAGCCGTCCTGCCGGCCGGTGCGGATCTCCGACACGGTGACCTGGGCGTCGGCCGACGCCTCCCGCGTGGCCGGCTGGGTGTCACCCTCGAACGGCGCCGCGTCGGTCGGGGTGTCCTCTGCCTCGCTGCTCGGCGCGGTGGAGCTGGACGCCGCGGAGCTGGACGCGGCCGTGGCCTCCCCCGTGCTGGCGGACGGCGAGGTGGCGGGGTCGCCGCCGCCACAGCCCGCCAGCAGCGCGGCGGTGAGCAGCAGGGACGGGCAGACGGCGGCGCGGCGGATCACCCGCTGAGGGTGACAGCCGGGAGCCGCTGCGCCCGCGACCCCGCCGACCGTGTCGCACGAAGCGGCGACGACCCCGTGATCGACAACGGGCGGAGCCGCCGGCACGGCGCCCGGAGACCGTGGCGAGGGACACGGGACCCCCCGCCTCGGGAGCATCCCGCCGAGCATGTAGAGTTCTCGCTGCCCCCGGCGAACACGAGCCCCCATCGTCTAGCGGTCCAGGACGCCGCCCTTTCAAGGCGGTAGCACGGGTTCGAACCCCGTTGGGGGCACGCACGACCAGCAGTACCAGCAAGGCCCTGTAGCGCAGTTGGTTAGCGCGCCGCCCTGTCACGGCGGAGGTCGCGGGTTCGAGTCCCGTCAGGGTCGCTCTCCGGTGGAGACACCGGGAGGGGCAGGTAGCTCAGTCGGTACGAGCGCTCGCCTGAAAAGCGAGAGGTCGGCGGTTCGACCCCGCCCCTGCCCACACCATCCTCCTGCAGCCCCGCCGCTCCGGCCGGGGAGACTGCCGCGGTGACCCCACTCCCCGCCACGCTGACCTCCGGCAGCACGGCCGTCGGCCTGCGCCGGGCGACAGCGGACGACGTCCCCGCCCTCGTGGCCCTGCTGACCGACGACCCGCTCGGCCGCGACCGGGAGTCCGCGGACCTGGAGCCCTACCGGCGGGCCTTCGCCGCCGTCGACGCCGACCCCGCCCAGCTGCTGCTCGCCGTGACGCACGGCCCGGACGTCGTCGGCACCGCCCAGCTCACCGAGATCCCCGGCCTCTCCCGCGGGGGGACGACGCGGCTGCAGGTCGAGGCGGTGCGGGTGCGGGCCGACCTGCGCGGGCAGGGCATCGGCGCGGCGCTGTTCACCTGGACCGTCGAGGAGGCCCGCCGGCGCGGCTGCGGGCTGGTCCAGCTCACCACCGACACCCGCCGAGCGGAGGCGCACCGCCTCTACGAGCGGCTCGGGTTCACCGCCTCGCACGTCGGGTTCAAGCTCGCCCTCTGACCGGCCTCAGCGGGTCCGGTCGGCGACCACCTGGGCGTAGACCTGCGCGTGCACGGCCCGGACGGCGGTCCGCTGCTCGGCCCGCCACGACCGGTCGGCCGGTCGCGGCGCCGGGCGGGTGAGCGCCGCGGTGACGGCGGCGTCCAGGGACACCGGGTCCAGGCCGCGCTCCTCGTCGTTGTCGTAGGTGACGACGTCGGACCACTGGTCGGCGAACCACCCGCAGCTCGGCGCCACCACCCGCGTGCCGACGTCGCGGCAGACCTCCAGCTCCCGCGAGTGGGTGCCGCAGGACTGCGGCAGGACGACGGCGTGCAGCTCCTGCAGCTGCGCCGCCCACGCGTCGACCTTCCGCGGCAGGAACTCCAGGCTGTCCCCGGCCGCGAAGACCGGGGGCGGCTCCACGCCGTCGTCGAGGAACACCCGCAGCCGCCCGCCGCCGTTGACCGCGCCGGACAGCGCCGCCCGGACCAGCATCGCCGGGTCGGGCAGGGCCGGGCAGGGCGCCGTGAGCGCCACGCCGACCAGGCCGCGCTCGGCGCCCAGGTCGGGCACCGGCTCGGCGATCGACGGGTGGGCCACGACGATCGCCGTCCGGCCGAAGCGCGCGGCGATCTCGTCGGCCGCCCCGGGGGTCAGGGTGAGCACCACCTCGGCCGTCGCCAGCAGCGCCTCCAGGTGGGCGTCGTGCCGGCGCCGGGTCGCCTGCCGCGGGTCCCGCAGCTCGTGCACGGTGAGCACCAGCGGGACCCCGGTCCGCCGCAGCGTCTCCGCCCAGCTGACCACCTCGTCCTCGGGCAGGTGCCCGTAGCCGGAGTGCAGGTGCACCACGTCGACACCGTCGGCGTGCGCGGCGAGGTAGGCCGGGTCCAGCCACGGGCTGGGGCCCTGCTCCGGGCCGATCCGGACGACCCCCTCCGGCAGCACGGCGTCGACGTAGGGGTCGGCGTACGGGACGGTCACCACCCGGGCCCCGGCCGCTGCCGGGGGGTCGGCGTCGTTCACGCGGTGGTTCTCCTCCTGCGGCCGCGCACTGCGACGGGCAGGGGCGGGACTGACGATCGAGCCGAACGAGTATCGATGGTGCTACCCGCCGGCACACCGTCCAACCGAGTGATGACCCGGAGTAGCCCGAAAGGGGTCAGGCCGCCCGTCGCCGTCACGCGTCGCGCCCCTCCCGCGCGGCCGCGTAGGCCGGCGCGCGGAACCGGGCCATCGGCCCGTCCGGGACCAGGCCCGGCGGCGGGTTGCGGACGGCGTCGAAGCGGAGGTCGGGGTCGACCTCGGGCACCGCGGCGAGCAGCCGCAGCCGGGCGAACGGCTGCCAGTCGCCCGCACCCCGCGCCGCGGCCAGCGTGAACGTCAGCCGGCCGGCGCGGGCGGCCGCGGCGACCGGCCCGGGCTCCGCGGTCACCCGCGCGGCTCCGGGCTCGGGCAGCGCCGCCAGGAACACCGACCCGGCCGTCGTCCGGTAGCCCATGATGGAGCAGTAGACGGCGCCG
>NZ_NVPT01000164.1 GCF_002802985.1 Geodermatophilus chilensis
AGATGGGGATAAGCGACAGCGCGCGGGGTTGCCGGCCGGTGCGGCGAGCAGGTCGGTCGGCACGCCGAGGTAGACCGGCCCGGTGGGCGCGGTCAGGGCGACCGAGCCGGCACGGACCGTGTCCGCGTACAGCTCCCCGGCCGCCGAGGTCACCAGGGTCTCCTTGGTGACCGGGGCGAACATCGCCGCCTGGTCGCGGGTCTCGTGCAGCACGCCGCGGTACACGCCGGGACGCCGCAGCGTCGACGGGATGTCGGTGGCGACCACGAGCACCGGCGCCCCCGAGGCCATGGCCTCCCCCGTGGCGCCGAGGGTGTTCGCCGCCCCCGGCCCCGTGGTCACGACGGCCACGCCGAGCCGGCCGGTCGCCCGGGCGTAGCCGTCGGCCGCGTAGACGGCCGACTGCTCGTGCCGGACGCCGACCACCCGCAGGCCCGCGGCCGCGGCCGCCTCCCACACGGCGAGGTTGTGCACGCCCGGCAGCCCGAACACGACGTCCACGCCGAGGTCCTGCAGGCCCGCGACGAGGTGGTCGGCTCCGGTCGGGCTCCCCTCGGCTGCGGCGTCGACGGGGACGGGGACGGCCTCAGCCGCCGACGACATCGCGGAAGGTCTCCTCGGTCTCGACGAACAGCTCGGCCAGGCCGGCGCTGCCCACGAACTCCTCCGGCACGTACCGGGGGTCCAGCGCCTCGACGACGGTCTCGTCCTCGCCTGCGCTGCGCAGTGCGTCCTCGAGGGTCGCGACGACCTCGTCCGGCGTCTCCGCGGGCGCGATGACCCCGAACGTGGTGGTGCTCTGGGTCAGCTCCGGGTAGCCCAGCTCCACGAACGTCGGCGCGTCGACGTAGGGCAGCCGCTCCTCGGTGCCGACGGCGAGCACCCGCAGGTTCCCGGCCTCGATCGCCGGCAGCATGTCCTGCGAGAGGTTGACGAAGCCGGCCGGGACGTTGCCGCCGAGCAGCGCGGTCTGCACCTCGGCGTTGCCGTCGAACGGAACCACCGTGAGCGGCACGTCGTAGAGCTCGCTGATCCGCCGGGTCTCCGCGGCGTGGGTGTTCGTGGCGCCCGGCGTGCCCACTCCGATGCTGTCCGGCTGCGAGCGCGCCGCCTCGAACAGCGACTCCAGGTCCTGGTGCGGGGAGTCGGCGGGGACGACGATCCCCGACGGCACCTGGGTGACCACGCCGACCGGCGCGAAGTCCTCGCGGGTGTAGCCGACGTCGTTGGACAGGTAGTTCAGCACCGCCGTGGGCAGGGCGGTCATCGACAGCGTGTGGCCGTCGGGCTCGGCGGAGATGAGCTCGATGTAGGCGGTCGTGCCGGAGGCCCCGGGCAGGTTCTCCACCACCACCGGCTGGCCGAGCTCCTCCTCCAGATGGGTCCCGAGGGCCCGCGCCGCGATGTCGGTCGGGCCGCCGGCGGCGTAGGGCACGATCAGCCGGATGTCCTGCGACGGGTAGTCGGCGGTGGCGGTGCCGCCATCGCCGCCTGACTGCTGGGCGCAGCCGGTCAGGGCCGAGACGGTGACCAGCAGGGCGGCGGCCAGGGGGCGCAGCGATCTCATCGTTCTCCAGAGCTCGAGGGGACGTCGGCGTCGGTGGTGTCGGGGGTGGGCCGGTTGGCGCGCCCCGGAGTCGGCTCCGTGGGCTCGGCGCCGGCCTCGACCTCTCTCTCGGGGTCGACGTGCCGGAAGGCGGTACGCCGCTTGCGTGCGGTGAGGATGCTGGCGACGACCACGAGGGCCATGACGGCCAGGAGGCCGCCGGACAGGGGCCGGGTGACGAAGATGTCGAGGTTGCCGTTGGAGAGCAGCATCGACTGCCGGAACGCCCGCTCCATGATCTCGCCGAGCACGAACGCGAGCACCAGCGGCCCTGGCTCGAAGCCGGTCTTCTTCATCAGCCAGCCGACGACGCCGAACACCAGCACGACCCACATGTCGAAGGAGTCGTTGTTGACCGAGAAGACGCCGGCCATGGTGACCACCAGGGCGAACGCGGCCAGGATGCCGGTCCGGACGCGCAGCAGCTGCACGAAGACCCCGACCAGCGGGATGTTCAGCGCCAGCAGCATCACGTTGCCGATGACCATCGAGGCGATGACGCCCCAGAAGATCTCCGGCTCCTGGCTGATCAGCTGCGGGCCGGGCGTGACTCCCTGTACCAGCAGCGCACCGAAGATCAGCGCCAGCACGACGTTGGCCGGGATGCCGAGGGTCAGCAGCGGGATGAACGCCGAGGTGGAGGAGGCGTTGTTGGCCGTCTCCGGCCCGGCGACGCCCTCGATGGCGCCCCTGCCGAAGCGGCTCGGGTCCTTGGCCCGGCGCTTCTCCAGCGCGTAGGAGGCCAGCGAGGAGATCACGCCGCCGCCCCCGGGCAGCACACCGATGACGAAGCCGAGCACCGAGCCGCGGGCGATGGCCCCGGAGGAGTCGCGGAAGTCCTTGCGGGTGGGCCAGATGTTCCTGATCCCGCGGGTGACCGCCTGGACCTTCTCGGTGCGTTCCAGGCTGTGCAGGATCTCCCCGACACCGAACAGGCCCATGGCGACCGCGACGAAGTCCACCCCGTCGAAGAGGGCCACCTGGCCGAAGGTGAAGCGGCCGGTCCCGGTGATGGGGTCCTGCCCCACGGTCGCCAGGAGCAGGCCCAGCGCCGCCATCGCCAGGCTCTTCAGCGGCGTGCCGGTGCCGAGGTAGGTGACCAGCAGGATGCCGAGCGCGGTCAGCGCGACGTACTCCGGCGGGCCGAAGGTGACCGCCAGGTCAGCCAGCGGCGGCGCGAGCAGCATGAGCCCGAGGACGGAGAGGATGCCGCCGACGAACGAGCCGACGGCGGCGATGCCCAGCGCCGGGCCGGCCCGGCCCTGCTTGGCCATCTGGTAGCCGTCGAAGGTGGTGACGACCGAGGCGGCCTCGCCGGGCAGGCGCAGCAGCACCGAGGTGATCGTGCCGCCGTACATCGAGCCGTAGTAGATGCCGGCCAGCAGGATCACCGCGGTGGCCGGCTCGATCGTGTAGGTCAGCGGCAGCAGCAGCGCGATGGTCGCGGTGGGGCCCAGCCCCGGGAGCACGCCGATGACGGTGCCGATGAGCACGCCAACGAAGACGTAGAGCAGGTTGACCGGGTCCAGGGCCACCGAGAAGCCCTGGACGATGCCGTCGAAGATCCCCATGTCACCCACCGAGCAGCTGGTCGACGGGGCCCGCGGGGAACGGCACCCCGAGGGCGATCACGAAGACCAGGTGCAGGAGCAGCGCCCCCGCGACGCCCAGGACCAGCGCCATTCGCCAGGACTCGTCGCCGAAGAACCGCAGCCACGCGGTCAGGAGCAGGAAGGTGGGGATGATGAAGCCGATCGCCACGAAGAGCACCACGAACAGCGCCAGGCCGACCAGCCCGGCCGCGATCCGCGCCGTTCCCGCCGTCCAGGCTTCGTAGTCCTCGGCCGGGTCGAGGAACAGCAGCGCCGCCGCGGTGCCGGTGAGCAGCGCCGCGACGACGGCCGGCCACAGGCCCGGGCCGGGCGCCGTCAGCTCGCCGAGCCCCATGCCCTGAGCCGTGAGCAGGGCCGCCACCCCCAGCGCGAGCAGCAGCAGCGGGGCGATCCGGCGCAGCTGGGACCGGGCGCCGGCCCGGGGCCGACGTTCACGTGCCGGTGCGGACATGGGCTCCTCGTCGGTTCGCGGCGGGTGTGACGACCGACACTAGAAGGGACATTGTTCGTGGTCCAATAACGAATCGGGTGGCTGTCGATAAGCCATGTGCATCGGTCAGGAGGTCCTGTGGAGCTGCGCCACCTCCGGGCGTTCACCGCTGTGGCCGAGGAGCTGCACTTCGGCCGGGCGGCACACCGGCTGCACATCGCCCAGCCGGCGCTGAGCCAGCAGGTCAAGCAGCTCGAGCAGGACGTGGGTGCGGTGCTGCTCGAGCGGACGACCCGGCAGGTGCGGCTCACCACTGCCGGCGCGGTGTTCCTCGAGCACGCCCAGCGCGTCCTTCGGGAGGCCGAGCTCGCCCGCGAGGCGGTGCTGGTCACGGAGCGGGGCGAGCGCGGCGAGCTGCGCGTCGGGGTGACCGGCGTGATCACCTGGCGGCTGCTCCCCCGCATGGCGCGCGCCTACCGCCGGCGCTATCCGCAGGTCCGGCTGGAACTTCGGCCGTCGGTGTTCAGCGCCGCCCAGGTGAGCGCGCTGATCGACGGGCAGATCGACGTCGGGTTCCTGCGCGCGCCGGTGCCCACGGGGCCGCTGGCCAGCCGGGTGATCCTCAACGAGTCCCTGACGGCCGTGCTGCCCCAGGACCACCCCCTGGCCGGGGAACCCGAGGTCCACCTGGCCGACCTGGCCGACGACGCCTTCGTCAGCTACGTCTCGATGCAGGGCTCGGCACTGCGGGACGCCGCGGTGCACGCCTGCTTCGCCGCGGGGTTCACCCCGCGCGTGGTCCAGGAGGCACCGGACACCCACACCGTCGTCGCGCTGGTCGGCGCCGCCGTGGGCGTGGCCCTGATGCCGGCCTCGGCGGAGACGCTGCAGATCGAGGGCGTCGTCTTCACGCCGATCGCCGGCGGGGTCGACGTCCGGGTGCCGATCGCCCTGGCCTGGCGGGAGGGCGACACCTCGCCGGTGCTCGCCGGCTTCCTCGCCACCGCCGAGGAGGTCCTGCCCAGTCCGACGCCAGAGCGTGGCAGGCACTGAGCGGCGCCCGGACGCCACCGCCTAGTCCTGCAGGAGGGGGCCGTAGACCTCGACGATCTCGTCGATCCGGGCCTGGAACTCCTGCTGCCCGATGAAGCTGTCCGGCACGTACTGGTCGCCGAGGGTCTCGACCACCTCGGGCTTCTCCAGGCACGCGCGGACGCCGTCCTCGAGGGTCTGCAGCACCTCCTCGGGCGCGCCGGCCGGGGCCGCGAGCCCGAACACCGACACGCTGTTGGTCAGCTCCGGGTAGCCGAGCTCGGCCAGCGTCGGCACGTCGGGCAGGTAGTCGACCCGCTCCGCCGGACTGATCGCCAGGGGCACGAAGCTGCCGGCCTCGATGTTCTCGAGGACGTCCTTGGAGGCGTTGATGAAGACGGCGTCGACGTTGCCCCCGAGCAGCGCCGTGGTCATCTCCGCGTTGCCGCTGAACGGCACGCGCGCGACCTCGACGCCGTACTCCTCGGCCAGCCGCTGCAGCTCCATCGCCTGGGACGTCGTCGCCCCGGGGACGCCGACGGTGACCTGGCCCGGGCTCTGCTCCGCGGCGGCGAAGAAGGCCTCGGCGTCGGCGAACCGGGACCCCTCCCCCACGGCGAGCACCGAGGGGATCTCGGTGACCGCGGCGATCGGGACGTAGTCCTCGTTGGTGTAGCCGACGTCCTCCTGCAGCGGGTTGGTCGCCGAGGCGGGCACCGCGATCAGCGACAGGCTGTGGCCGTCGTTGCCGCCCTGGATCATCGCCTGCATCCCGAGCGAGCCCGACGCGCCCTCACGGTTCTCCACCACGACCGCCGAGCCGAAGTCCTCCGCCAGGCAGTCGCCGACGGTGCGCGCGGCCAGGTCGGTGGGGCCGCCGGGGGCGTACGGCACGTAGAGCGTGATGTCCTCGGTCGGGTACTCCGACGCAGGGGCCGCTGCACCTGTCCCGCCGCCGCCCTCCTGCTCAGTCTCGGCGCACGCGGCGAGGAGAACTGCGGACGCCGCCACGAGGGCGGGCAGGAAGGACCTGGGGGATCTCATGCATGCCTCCACGGATGCGGATCGGTCGCGGCGCGTCGCCGCCCCCGGAGCCTGCGACCCGCCGCTCCGGCTGTCACCGGTGACAGCAGAACCGTTCCGAAGTCGTGACCGTCACCACAGGAGCGCGGCCGGGCGAGAGCGGCACCACTCGCGGCCTGCGGTGTGGGCGGCGGGTGCGCTGGGGAGTATCGGGGCGTGACGCGCACTCCCACCACCGACGAGTGGGGCATCGACGCCACCTGGCTCGACGCCCTCGACGAGGAACACCAGGTCGCCGAGGCCACGATCGAGCGGCTGCGCGAGGTGATCGGCAGCCCGCCGGCCGACCTCGAGGACCGCGCCCCCATCGTCGCCCGCCCCGGCGACGTGCTGGAGGTGGACGAGGCCGAGGTGACCCTCGAGGACGGCTCCACCCGGCACGTCGACGGCGAACTGCCCGACGACTTCCCGCTCGGCTACCACTGGCTGCAGGCCCCCGGCGGGCCGCGCCGCCGGCTGGTCGTCTCCCCCGGCCGGTGCTGGCTGCCCGACGAGCGCGCCTGGGGCTGGGCGGTGCAGCTGTACGCCACCCGCAGCCGCGACAGCTGGGGCATCGGCGACCTCGCCGACCTGCGCGCCGTCCGCGAGATGACCGCGGAGCAGGGCGCCGGGTTCGTGCTCATCAACCCGCTGCACGCCGTCGCCCCCACGCCGCAGCAGGAGGACAGCCCCTACCTGCCGGCCACCCGCCGGTTCCGCAACCCGGTCTACCTGCGGGTCGAGGAGGTGCCCGGCGCGGACGCCGTCGACCTCGACAGCGCGACCGGCCGGGCCCTGAACGACGGCGAGCTCATCGACCGCGACGCGATCTGGGCACGCAAGCGCGAGGTGCTGCGCCGTGTCTTCGACGCCGCCGGCGACGACGACCCCGCCTTCCCCGACTGGTGGTGGCACCAGGGTCAGAAGCTGCAGGACTGGGCGACCTGGTGCGCGCTGGCGGACGTCCACGGCCCGGACTGGCACACCTGGCCCGAGGAGCTGCGCGACCCGCGCAGCGTGGCCGTCGGGGAGTTCGTCGCCGGGCACGAGCGCGACGTCGCCTTCCACGCCTGGCTGCAGTGGTGCCTGCACCTGCAGCTGGAGCGGGCCACCGAGGGCATGACCGTCATCCAGGACCTGCCGATCGGCGTCGCCGGAGGCGGCGCGGACGCCTGGACCTGGCAGGACGTGCTCGCCCAGGGCGCGAGCGTCGGCGCCCCGCCGGACGCGTTCAACTCGCAGGGCCAGGACTGGGGCTCCCCGCCGCTGGTCCCGTGGCAGCTGCGCGCCGCGGACTACGAGCCGTTCGTCCAGTCCATCCGGGCCACGATGGCCGGCGCCGGGGGCCTGCGCATCGACCACGTGATGGGCCTGTTCCGGCTGTGGTGGGTGCCCTCCGGCGGGAGCGCCGCGGACGGCGCCTACGTGCGCTACCCGGCCGAGGACCTGCTCGACATCGTCGCGCTGGAGAGCTCCCGCGCGCAGGCCGTCGTCGTCGGCGAGGACCTGGGCACCGTCGAGGAGGGCGTCCGCGAGGCCATGGCCGAGCACGGCATCCTCAGCTACCGGCTGCTGTGGTTCGAGGACGACGACCCCGCCGAGTGGCCGGAGACCGCGATGGCGGCGATCACCACCCACGACCTGCCGACCGTGGCCGGGCTGTGGACCGGTGCCGACCTCGAGGAGCAGCGCGAGCACGGCACCGGGACCGACGAGGAGCTCGAGCGGGGCCGGGCGTCGCTGCTGGAGAAGCTGCCCGGCCTGCGGAAGAACGCCCGGCCCGAGACGGCGGTGAAGCGGGCGCACGAGCTGCTGGCCCGGGCGCCGTCGCTGCTGCTCTCGGCGACCCTCGACGACGCCCTCGGCGAGCCGCGCCGACCCAACATGCCCGGCACCACCGACCGGCCCAACTGGTCGCTGCCGCTGCCGGTGCCGGTGGAGGACCTGCCGGCGCACCGGCTGCTGCAGGACGTGGCCCGGACGCTGGCCGACGGGGTGACCCGCACCAGCGACCCGGAGGAGGACGCCCTCGGCGAGCAGCCGGGCGGGGAGACCCGCGAGGGCCTTTGACCCCCGACGCGCGTCCGGCGCGGTCCCCGGTCCCCCCGGGGCCGCGCCGGACGCGTCGTCAGGGACGGCTCAGGACTCGGGGCCCTCCTGCTCCCGGGTGCCGTTGCCGCACCCCTCCTCGAGGCCGTCCTCGCCGGGGCCGCCGACCAGCGTGTCGTCGCCGTTGCCGCCGTCGAGGACGTCCCCGCCCAGGCCGCCGAGCAGGACGTCGGCCCCGTTGTCCCCGGCGACCGTGTCCACACCGGCGCCGCCGCAGAGGACATCGTCGCCGTTGCCGCCGCGCAGCTCGTCGTCCCCGCCGAGGCCCATCACGACGTCCCGGCCGTTCGTGCCGTGCAGGACGTCGTCCCCCTCGGTGCCGGTCAGGGTCGGCACGAGGCCCTGGCAGCGCTCGTCGAGGTCGATCCCGACGACGAGCGGGTCGTGGTCGCTGGACCGGTACGGATCGGCGTCGTAGAGCGCCGGGTCGCCGTCGTACTGGTAGGCCGAGGACTCTGCCGAGTTGACGTTCCAGTGCACGACGTCGGTGACCTTGGCGGTGAGGGCCGCGGTGGCCATCGCGTGGTCCAGCGAGCCGGACAGCCCGTCGAAGACGTAGCTGTAGCGGCCGGGGTCGAACCGCTCGCCGAGGTCCGTCCAGCCGGCGGCGCGCAGCTCCTCGACCGGGTCCTCCTGGCTGTAGGCGTTGAGGTCGCCCATGAGGACGACGTCCGGGTCGCCGGTGCGCTGCGCCAGCCCGGCGGCGAAGCCGGCGACCGAGCGCGCCTGACGGACGCGGTCGCCGTTCCACTGGCCCTGCCCGTCGCCGTCGTCGGCGTTGTCGCCGGTGGCGTCGCCGGGGCTCTTGGACTTGAAGTGGTTGGCCACCACGGTGAAGGCGTCACCGTCCGCGACGAACGTCTGCGCCTGCGGCTCGCGGGCGTTGCGCCACACGCCCTCGTCGACCAGGCCGACCGGGTCGCCGACCGGCTGCACGCGGTCGGTGCGGTAGACGATCGCGTTGCGGATGGCGTCCCGCGGGACCCCGTACAGCTCCTGCGGCAGCGGCACGTACGCCCACACGTCCGCACCCGCGGCGTCGTTCAGCCGACCGACGAGGTCGGCCAGCGCGGTGTCGGCATCCCCCCGGGTCAGCCCCGTGGTGTCGGTGTCCTCGATCTCCAGCAGCGTGACGACGTCGGCGCCCAGCGCACGGATCGCCGGGACGATCTTGCCGGCCTGCTCCTCGAACTCCGCCCGGTCGTCGGCGCCGCGGCCCACGCCGCCGAAGGTGAGGAAGTAGTTGAGCACGTTGAACGTGGCCAGCCGGACGTCGCCGCCGACCGGCCCGGGGGCCACCGTGCGGGTGTCCTGCGGTGCGAACACGCCGTCCGCCGTCCCGTCGGCCGGCTGGAACCGCCACTGGCGGAAGCCGTAGCCGAGGACGAGCGGCTCGGTGAGGTCCAGGACGTCGCCGACGCGCACCGGGCTGTCCGGGGACAGGTACGGCCGGTCCGTGACCGACCGCGAGTCGTCCCGGCCGTCGTCCAGCAGGACCCTCCGTGCGGCGTTGCCGGCGACGACCGCGGCGGCCTCCGGGGTGCCCGGCCGGGCGACCTCGGTGGGCTGCACCAGCACGCCGCCCTCGGAGAGGGTCAGCTCGCCGTACCGGGTGAGCGCGAAGACCTCGCTGACGGTCAGCGCGTCGACCGGCTCCACGAGCATGCCCTCGCGCCGCTCGCGGACGGCGTCGTCGGCGGGCAGGTCGAGGGGCGCCGGCGCGGGCTCGGGCAGGAGGTTGTCGGCGCAGACGGCGACGCCGGTGCTCGCGGTGACCTGAGTCTGGCCGAAGGACTCGCTGGGCACGCCGGTGACCGCGACCTCGTCGCCGAGCGCGACCGGCACGGTGCTGAGCACGAAGACGCCGTCGGACGTGGTGGGGTCGTCGTCCCCGGCGTCCTGCAGGTGGAAGCCCTCGAGGCCGTCGGGCCCCTGCAGGTCGGCCACGACCGTGCCGCGGACGGTGACCGTCCGCCCGGCCAGCGGCGTCGCCGCGCCGCTGCCCTGGACCGCGCCGACGGCGTGCGTCACCGGGGTCGCGCAGACGTCGGCCGGCTCGGGTGCGGGCCCGCCGCCGGCGCCGTCGGCCGCTCCCCTGGTCGCCGGTGCGGGCCCGGACCAGGACCCGGCGGCCGAGGCCCGCGACAGGGAGTGGCCCACCGGGGTGCTCTCGGACTCGCGCACGCCGATCTCCGTGCTGGTCATCCCGGCGGCCGGCCCGTCGGTCGCGGTGAACGTCCCCTCGTACGACAGGAACTCCAGGACCGCGCCGTCCTGCAGCAGCGCGAGCCCGTCGGGGCTGCCGTTCTGGAGGCCGGGCACGTCGACGGCGACGACCCGCGCCCCCGCCGGGACGGGGACCGGGACCGGGACCGCCGAGCCGTAGGTCCCCCCGCCGTTGCCGTTGTAGAGGACGAGCGAGAGCCCGGCCGGGCCGGCGCCCTCGGGGACGACGACCTCGACGAACTCGCCGGTGTCGGTGCCGGCGTTGTCGTAGTGGATCTCGGAGACGTACGGCACGGGAGCCGCGGCCGACGCGAGGGCCGGCAGGCCGAGGACGGCGAGGGAGACGGCGGTGGCGCCGACGGCGGCACGCGCGGCGCCGCGGCCGGGACGGGGCGATGGGGGCACGGGGTGGACCTCCGGTGGACGGCGGGGACGACCGGATGCTGACAGCGCCACGTGAACGCTGTCGTCACGGTAGGTGATCAATCGATGACACGCCCAACCGGGTCCTGGCGTCACGGTCGGTCACCACCGCGGTGACCTGTGGTACGCACGGTGCGGACGTCGTCCCGCTGGTCACCGTCCGCCGCACTACGCCGTGGAGCCGCCGTTCGTGTCGAACAGGCGTTCGACCTCGTGCGACACTCTGCGCGTGGCTGGCGGCATGCACCCCGGGCGGTCCGGTCGCTCGCTCGGCGAGCGCGCGGCGCGCTCGCCGAGCGAGCGACCGGACCGCCCGGGGTGCATGCCGCCAGCCACGCGCCCGTCTCTTATACACATGTACGAGCCCACGAGAACGTACTATATGTGGTATGCCTTCTTATTCTAGAAAAAACAACAAGAACAGATGAATCATACAGATGAGCAATATACATAACACACAGTACAACATGCAGA
>NZ_NVPT01000165.1 GCF_002802985.1 Geodermatophilus chilensis
AGAACGTGTTGAGAAAGCGGGCTGACAACTTCGGGGTTGTGGGCCAGGGTGGGCTATGGGCTCTTCCCCGGCCTACCCCTCGGATCTGACCGATGAGCAGTGGGCGCTGATCGAGCCGCTGGTGCCGGTGCTCAGCACCAGTGGCCGCGGCACTCGCGGCGGACGACCGGCGAAGTATCCGCGCCGCCGGATCGTCGACGCGATCTTGTACCTGGACCGGACGGGCTGTTCCTGGCGGCAGCTGCCGCACGACTTTCCGCCGTGGGAGACCGTCTACTACTACTTCCAGCGGTGGGCCGCCGACGGCACCACCGACCGGATCCATGACGCGCTGCGCGACGCGGCCCGGGATGCCGCCGGGCGTGACCCAGCCGCCTCGGCCGGTGCGGTGGACTCCCAGACGGTGCCCGGCGCCGCCACGGTCGGCACAGGCTCCCGTGGCTACGACGCCGGCAAGAAGGTCAACGGCCGCAAGCGGCACCTGGTGGTCGACACCCTGGGTCTGCTCATCGTCGTGCTGGTGACCGCGGCCAGCGTGCAAGACCGCGACGGCGGCATCCGGGTGCTGGACCGGGCCAAGATGGCCATGCCCTCCCTGGTGCTGGTCTGGGCCGATGCCGCCTACAGCCGCCGCACCCAGGACTTCGCCTCGAAGGCGCTGCGCATCCTGGTGCAGGTGGTGGCCAAGCTGGTCGGCCAGCAGGGCTTCGTGCCGCTGCCGCGCCGCTGGGTGGTCGAGCGCACGCACGCCTGGATCACCGGCCATCGCCGGATGAGCCGGGACTACGAACGGCTGCCCGCCCACTCCGAAGCGATGATCAAGTGGGCCATGATCGGGCTGATGGCCCGCCGCCTCGCACCGGCTCCCGGCCGCCGTCCCTGGCAGCCAGCACGAGCTTCCTGAGCCCTTTCTCAACACGTTGTCAGTCCAGCGGGCGGCCGGTGGCCCCGGTCGCCAGGTGGCGTGCTGATGCTGCGGTCAGCTCACTCCGGAGCGGGGAGTCGTCCGCTTGGGCGACCGCCCCGAGGTCGCGGTGTGTCTCGGCTGCGCCCCACTTCCTGCACCAGCGGGCCCGGGCCCGCGAAGATGAGCTACGGCGTACGCCCGCGGGCCAGCACACCTTGCTGCCGGGCCCAGGTGAGTCCGGGCTGGCACAGACGTCGGTGGGTGTCATCGAGGTCCCAGACGCCGAAGATCCGGCCGTCGCGCAGACGGAAGAAGTAGACCTCGTCGACGTTGGCGAAGCTCCGTCCGGTGGTCGGATGACCTCGCCACTCGCCGAGATGAGTGGTGGAGTAGGCGTACCGGCCGACGACCTGGTTCTCCTCGGCAGTGAGGGTGACCTCCCGCATGTGCACGTCGGGAAGGCGGCCCGGAACGGGGCGACCCAGCGCCGTGCGGACTCGGCAAGGATCGGGGGCGCACAGCTCGTCGGCGGCCTCGAGATCGCCAGTTCACCACCTGCTCGGCCTACTGGCGGACGACGTCCTTTGGCCTGTGGCTGCGGTCGGCCGTCATGCGGACGGCCTTGCGGACTGTCTGGCAATCGTCGCTATCATCAGGGAATGGCGATCGATGAGTCGCGTGCGGTCGAGGCGCCGGTCGATGAGGCAGTGGCGCTGTCCGCGGCCGCGTGCATGTTCCGGAGCCTGGGTGACCCGACTCGGCTGGCGATCGTGCGTCACCTGGCCCTCGGGGATCACAAGGTGGTGGAACTGACCGAGCACCTGGGCCTTGCCCAGTCCACCGTCTCGGCGCATCTGGCCTGCTTGAGGGACTGCGGCGTGGCCTCGTCCCGCCCGCAGGGGCGGGCGTCGCTGTGGTCGCTCACCGCCGCGCCGGAGGTGCTCGGCGTGCTCGCCGCCGCCGAGCGGCTGCTGGCGGTCACCGGCGACGCCGTCACCCTCTGCCCGACCTATGGCAAGGCGGCCAACCGGTGAGCGCCACCGTGATCACCCCCGTCCTTACCGCAGTCGAGCGGGCCCGCCTCGGCCGCCGTGCGCAGCTGCTCGCCGGCGCCAGCGTCATCTACAACCTGCTCGAGGCGATCGTCGCGATCACCGCAGGCATCGTCGCCGGCTCAGTCGCGCTCGTCGGGTTCGGCTTGGACTCGGTCGTCGAGGTCTCCAGCGGCCTCATCATCCTGTGGCAGTTCCGCCACCGGCTGCCCGAGAGTCGGGAGCGCCAGGCGCTCCGGCTGATGGCGTTGTCCTTCTTCGCCCTCGCCACGTACGTCACGTACGAGTCCGTCCGCGCCCTGCTCTTCGGCGGCGCGCCCGACGCCTCCCCGGTAGGCATCGGCCTGGCGATCGCCTCGCTGATCGTCATGCCCTTCCTGTCCTGGGCGCAGCGGCGCACCGGCCGGGCTCTCGGGTCCAACGCGGTGTTCGCCGACGGCACGCAGACGCTCCTGTGCACTTACCTGTCCGCCGTCCTGCTCGTCGGCCTGGTCCTCAACGCGACCCTCGGGTGGGGCTGGGCCGACCCGATCGCCGGTCTGGTCATCGCCGCCGTTGCGGTCCGCGAGGGCATCGAGGCCTGGCGCGGCGAGGGCTGCTGCGCCCCGGCGCGGCCGGGTGCCGCCGCGCACGAGGCCGACGGCGGGTGCGGGTGCGGGGACGGCTGCACCGATGACGCGACCGGCTGCCACCGGTGAGGTGCGGCCGTGAGCGGCGTCGCCCTGGGCCTGTACGCCGTGGCGCTGGTCGTGCTGTTCGGGTGCGGTCGTGGGTACAGCGGCGCCGGACCGGGCACACCGGCTTCCACGGCATCTCCGGCACGCCGGCTGAGGCGGGCTGGTGGGGCAGGGTGCTGTTCGTCGTCGCGATGTTCCTCGGCCTGGCCGGGCCGCTAATGGCCGCCCTCGGCGGGACACCGACCGATCCGCCGCTGGCGCCGCAGGTCGTGGGGCTGGTGCTGGCGCTGGCGGGGTTCGCTAGTTCGCGTCCGGCTGCAGGGTGGCGACGAACCCGTAGGCGCCCAGAGCGATCAGCCTGCGCCGATCCACAGCAGGCCGCGGTGCTCGCGCACGCCTTGCCAGACCAGCCAGGCGCCGGCGATCTCGGCGCCCGCGGCGAGGACGAACAGCAGGATCGAGCGGACGACCGTCATGCCCGGCAGACGGCCAGCAGCGGCGACAGGGGCACCGCCGCTGTGGCGCTCGGCCAGACGGTCCAGGGGTGGGTCGTGCATGGAGTGTGGCGGCCCGGCCCGGGCCCATGCCGCGGACCGGCCCGATGCCACCGCCCCACGTACCCGGGCTGCTCGCCCCGATGCGGGCAGTTGGTCAGGCGCCGACGTAGACGGAGATCGCGGTGAAGATGGCGAACCCGGCGGTGAAGAAGACCGCCCCCAGCTGGGAGGTCTCGCCCTCGTGGGCCTCGGGGACCATCTCCTCGATGACGACGGTGGCCAGCGCACCGCCGGTCAGCGCCAGCACGGAGAGGGTGACGATCTCCGGGGCGTCGCGCAGCGCGAAGTAGCCCAGGGTGGCCCCGATCAGGATCGGGATGGTGAACCCGACGGCCAGCAGCAGCCGGCGGCCGCGGCTGAGCCCCGTCCGGCGCAGCGAGGCCACCGCAGCGAACCCCTCGGGCAGGTCGGCCGGGACCTGGCCCGTGGCCAGCAGCAGGCCGAGGGCGGGGTTGAGAACTGTGCCGGTGCCGATCATCACGCCGTCGCTGAACAGGTCCAGGCTGACGCCGGAGAAGATGGCCAGCGGCCCGCTGGCCTTCTCGCCGAGGTTCATCCGGGCCTGGACGAACCCCAGCACCCGGTCGAGCAGGACGAAGAACCCGCCACCGGCGACGAACGCCAGGATCGGCACCCACGCCGGGGTGGCCTGCAGCGCCTCGGGCATCAGTTCCAGGCCGACGACGGCGAGCACGATCCCGGCGGCCAGGTGCAGGGCGAGGCTGAGCATCCGTTCGGAGACCTTGATCGTCTCCGACAGCAGGGCGCCGGCGAAGTTGCCCGCCGCGGGCAGTGCCGCCAGGCCGAGCACGATCAGGTAGCCGTCCACGGCGGGCGAGTGCCCGGCCCCGCAGGCGAGGACACGCCGTGCCAGGGGTCCTGTCACCGAACCGACACAGGCCGCCGCTGTCCGCGGCCCTTGCTCGTGTCCGGGCGGCAGGTCGGGCTGTCACCGTGACGGGCGGCCGGAGCGCCCGATGGCCGGCGACCGGGTGCATGCAGGCGCTGGCACCCCTGGGGGCGGCCGTGCCCGTGGTACTGCTGTGGAGCGCCGGAACGTCGACCGGAGCTACCGGGCGGCCACTCCGCGTTCGGCCTCGTCCGCTGCGGGACCGCCCCACCCGTCCCCACGTAGAGGGCCGGGACGTCGCGGCCTGAGCCGGGCCGCGCTTCTGCCGTCGGCCGCCGGTGCAGCCCCACGCCCGCCAGGAACTACGACCTGCGGTAGTAGAGTGGCGCGAGTTGCCGATCCCGGCCAGCAAGCTCAGGAGGCCTCGTGCGGACAGTCTCGCGCCCTGCCGCTCTCGGCGCGGTCGTCGTGGTGGCCGGGCTGGTGCTGACCGGTTGCGGCGAGGGGACCACGGAGGCCGCCGAGGCATCCTCCGAGGCGGGGCTCACCGTCACCGGTGCGGACGACGGCTTCCACGGCACGCTGCTGGATCCGGCGCCGCCGCGCCCGGACCTGGTGCTGCCGGCGACCGACGGTGAGCTGTTCGACCTCGGCGACCGGCCGGCTAGCGAGGTCACGGTGCTGTTCTTCGGCTACACCCACTGCCCGGACCTGTGCCCGACGACGATGGCCGACCTCGCCCGTGCCCGGGAGGTGCTGGCCCCGGAGGTCCGTGAACGGGTGCACGTGGTGTTCGTGACCGAGGACCCGGCCCGCGACACCCCGCAGTTGCTGAGGGACTGGCTGGACCGGTTCGATCCGGAGTTCACCGGGCTCATCGGCGGCACCGAGGCCACCGCCGCGGCGCTGGCCGAGCTGTACCTGCCGGAGAGCGCGCAGGTCGCCGACCCGTCGGCGGCGATCGTCCACCCGCACGACGACGGGAAGGCCGGGGACGGGCACAGCCACGGTGACTACGGAGTGGACCACGCCGGCACCGTCTACGCCTGGGGCCCCGGCGACCGGGCGGTCATCTACACCGGCGGGACGACGCCCGACCAGTACGCCGAGGACCTCGGCCGGCTGGCCACGGCCGGCTGAGCCGGCCACGGCGGACCGCCATCCGGCGCCCCCTCATGCGGAGGTTCCTCCGCCGGGCGCGGTCAGCCCCCCGTGAGGTCCCGCTGCATGCGCAGGTACTCCTCGCGGTCGATCTCGCCGGCCGCGTAGCGCCGGCGCAGCAGCTCCTGCGCGCTGGGGGCCTCAACCGGCCGCCGGAGGGAGCTGTGGGCCTCCTCGCGCCGGCCCGGGCCGAGCCGGCGGGCCAGCCAGGTAGCGCCCAGCACCGCCAGGACGAGCACGGCGAGCCCGACCAGGGCCCACAGCAGCATCCAGCCACCCATCATCGACATCATCCCGCCGCCGTGGTCCATCGGTTGGTCCTTCCTTCAGGCCGCGGGGCGCTCCCTGCACGGAGCGCCCCGCGGCACGTGCTCGGGCCTATGCGTGTCAGGACTGGTCCGAGGCGCCGGCGTGCATCTGCTCGCACATCTGCGCCATGCCCGGGTTGTCGGCCTGCATCAGCTCGTGCATCCGCGCCATGCCGGGGTTGCCCTGCTCCATCAGCTGGTGCATCTGCGCCATCCCGGGTGCGTCCGGCTGCCCGTCGCCGCTCCCCGGGTGGGCCTGGGCCACCCCGGCGGGGACGGCGACTCCTCCGGCGACCAGCACGGCTACCACCAGCGACCTCACCATGATCCGCTCCTCCGCTTCCTGTGCACGTCGATCCGACTGAACTACTATGGGCAATAGTACGCCGTCTGCTCGAGGGCTCCGGCGCTCGCGGCCTCGATGGCGCGACGCGTGTGGTGGGCAGCGGCCCGGGACTGCGATGACGGTGAGGTCAGCGGATGAGCACCAGTGAGGTTGTTGTCGTTCTCGGCGGTGTAGCGCTCATCGCCGCGCTGGCCTGGTACTTCTTCGCGCCCCGCAAGGCGGCGCATGCACAGGTCGAGGCCGGGCGGCAGGTCGTCGACATCACCGTCAAGGGCGGGTACTCCCCGAACCTGATCCGGGTGCAGGCCAGCGCGCCGGTGCGGCTGCGGTTCCACCGGCAGGAGAACAGCGACTGCACCGCGCGGGTGGTCTTCCCCGATCTGCGCCGCAGCGCCTCGTTGGCCGCGTTCGGCACCACGACGCTGGACCTGCAGATCGCCGAACCCGGCGAGTACGGCTGGGCGTGCGGGATGAACATGCTGCACGGCACCCTGGTCGCCGAGTCCGGTGACGGGGACGGCGGGCTCCGCGAGAAGGCCGAGGCGGCCCAGACGCCGTTGGCCTCGCCGGAGCAGGGCGGCGAGGAGGTCGTCGAGGCGGCGCGCGGGGTCACCGAGCACAACCGGGAGACCGCCCGCGCCGTCGGGGTCGGACCCCGGATGGACGGAACCGTGGAGTGCGAGCGGGCGGAGTTCCTGCTGCCGGGGGCGTTGCGCAGCCTGCCCACCGACGTCGCCCGCGCCGAAGCCCAGCTCCGGGCGATCGGCGGGGTGGACTCCGCGCAGGTCAACTTCGGCGCCGAGCGGGCCGTGCTCACCTACGATCCGACGCTGGTCGACGTCCACCGGCTCACCGACGCGGTGGCGGCCGCCACCGGCTTCCCCGCGCGGCTGCGCGCCGAACCCGGCACCGCCCCGACCGAGGACGCCGAGGCCGCCGCCCACCGGGAGGAGGTCCGCGACCTCACCCGCCGGGTGGCGATCGGTGCCGTGCTCACCCTGCCGGTGCTCTACGCCGCGATGGTGGAGCACTTCATCGGCGAGCGGTACGTGCCCGATGTGCTGGAGAACCCCTGGGTGCAGCTGGTGCTGACCCTGCCGGTGTTCCTCTGGGTGGGGTGGCCGATCCACACCACCGGCTGGCGCGCGCTGCTCAACCGCAGCGCGGAGATGAACAGCCTGATCACGCTGGGCACCATCGCCGCGTTCGGCTACAGCGTCGTCGCCACTGTCGCCCCCGCAGCGCTGCCGGCGGATGTGCGCGAGGTCTACTACGAGGTCGTCTCCTTCATCGTCACCGTCATCCTCCTCGGCCGGCTGGTCGAGGCCCGCGCCCGCGCGGGAACCGGCGACGTCATCCGCGCCCTGGTCGAGCTCACCCCGGCCACGGCCCGGGTGCTGCGCAACGGCCAGGAGGTCGAGGTCGGCGTCGACGAGGTCGCCGCCGACGACCGGCTGCGGGTCCGCCCCGGGGAGAAAATCCCCGTCGACGGGGAGATCGTCGAGGGCAGCTCGACCATCGACGAGTCGATGGTCACCGGGGAGAGCGTGCCGGTGGCCAAGAGCGCCGGGGATGAGGTCATCGGCGCCACCGTGAACCAGACCGGCGCGTTCACCATGCGCGCCACCCGGGTCGGCTCGGAGACGGCGCTGGCCCAGATCATCAAGCTGGTGCAGGGGGCGCAGTCGTCGAAGGCGCCGATCCAGCGGCTGGTCGACGTCGTGGCCGGCTACTTCGTGCCCGCGGTGGTGTTCGTCGCGATCGCCACGTTCGTGCTGTGGTTCGTCTTCGGCCCGGCGGTCACGCTGGCCCTCGTCGCCACGGTCAGCGTGCTGATCATCGCCTGCCCGTGCGCGCTGGGGCTGGCCACCCCGCTGTCGGTGATGGTCGCCACCGGCAAGGGCGCCCGCTCCGGCGTCCTGATCAAGAGCGCGGAGGCGCTGGAGACCGCGCACAAGGTCAGCACCGTGGTGCTGGACAAGACCGGCACGATCACCCGCGGCGCGCCGGCGCTGACCGACGTCGTGACCGCCGCCGGCCACGACGAGGCCGAGCTGCTGCGCCTGGTCGCCTCCGCCGAGACCGACAGCGAGCACCCGCTCGCCGGCGCCATCGTCGCCGGGGCCCGCGAGCGTGGCGTCGAGATCGTCCGGCCGGCCGCGTTCGACTCGGTGACCGGCAAGGGGATCCGGGCCACCGTCGACGGGCGCGAGGTGCTGATAGGCAACGCCGCCCTGCTGCGGGATGCCGACATCCCCACCGGTGAGCTGGAGTCCCACGCCCACCGGCTCGCCGACGAGGGCAAGACGCCGATGTTCGTGGCCGTCGACGGCCGCCCCGCCGGCGTGGTCGCCGTCGCCGACACGGTCAAGCCGGACTCGGTCGCCGCCATCGGGGCCCTGCACGACCTCGGCCTGCAGGTCGCCATGATCACCGGTGACAACCGGCGCACCGCCGAGGCGGTCGCCCGCCAGGTCGGCATCGACCGGGTGCTGGCCGAGGTGCTGCCCGAGCAGAAGGCCGCCGAGGTCCGCGCCCTGCAGGACGAGGGCGCGCTCGTGGCGATGGTCGGCGACGGGATCAACGACAGCCCGGCGCTGGCGCAGGCCGACGTCGGCATCGCCATCGGCACCGGCACCGACGTCGCGATCGAGGCCGCCGACGTCACCCTCATGTCCGGCGAGCTCAAGGGCCTGGTCACCGCCATCGCACTGTCGAAGGCGACGATGCGCAACATCCGGCAGAACCTGGTCCTGGCCTTCGGCTACAACACCGCCGCCATCCCGGTCGCCGCCGGCCTGCTCTACCCGGTCACCGGCGCGCTGCTCTCCCCGATGATCGCCGCCGCGGCGATGGCGCTGTCCAGCATCAGCGTCGTGCTCAACGCCGCCCGGCTCAACCGCTTCCAGCCGCCGCCACTGCCCGCACCGGCGCCCGCCGGCCAGCGCCCGGCCGCGGTGGAGATCCCCGCCGCGGCCGACCGACCCGGCGCCCACCGCCGCTGACCGCGAGCGGCTGGCACGGTCAGCGGCCGGGCGGGTTGGTGGTGGGACCCGCGCGCGCCCCGGAGGGCGCCGACACTGTGGGCGGCCAGTCGGCCCGACTGCCGGCGAGCCGCGGTCAGCCCAGCGAGCTGATCAAATCGCGGCAGGCCTGCTCACAGCGGCGGCAGGCCTCGGCACACACCCGGCAGTGCTGGTGCATCTCGGCGTGCTCGGCGCAGTTGTCCCCGCAGGACTTGCACGCCGCGGCGCAGGCCTCGAGCACCGCGCGGGTGAGGTTGGCGTCGTAGCCGGTGTGCCGGGACAGCACCCGCCCGGTCGTGTCGCAGACGTCGGCGCAGTCGAGGTTGCTGCGGATGCACTTGGTGAGCTCGGCGACCGAGTCCTCGCTCAAGCAGGCGTCGGCGCAGGCGGTGCAGGCCTGGGCGCACTCGAAGCAGGCCTCGATGCACGCGCGCAGCTTGTCCCGGTCGACCCCGCCGAGGTCCTTCGGATAGGTCTCGAGCATCTGGGCGGCCACGGTCATGGCGACTCCTCGGGTTTCTCCGGCGCCGGCCGGCTCACGCCGCCGGCCGGGACTGACGCCGACCGTCGCGCCGTACCCGTACGGTCGTACGGATAACAACGGATCGGGCCTAGTCCTCGTCGTCGGCGACGGTCCGGTTGAGCTCCACCAGCCGCCGCAGGCAGTGCTCCCGCAGCGGCTCGGGAAAGCCCGGCGCAAGCCGGTAGAACACCGTCCGGCTCTCCTTGCGCCGCTCAACCAGCCCCGCTCCGTGCAACACCCGCAGTCCGTAGCTTGCCTGGTCCTCGTTCACTCCCAGCGCCAGCGCGAGGTCGCCGACGCACAGCTCGTCGACGACGTCGAGGGCGTACAGCAGCCGGGCGCGAACAGGGTCGGCCAGCAGGGTCAACAGCGAGGCCAGCCGCTCGGCGTCGGATCCCGACGGCAGCCGGGCCCGGGCGGCCGCGACCCGGCGCGGATCCACCGGATGCGCGTGTGTCTCGTCGGCCACACCGCCGCCATTCCCCGCAGCGCCACGTCCCGACCGTCCCCTATCACGGCCGCAGGCCCGTCACGACACGACCTAGTGCCTCGTCACGCGACCTTCGCCCTGTTGGCCTGCGCCGGTCAGTCGGGGTAGAAGCGGCCCTCGACCGGCGCCCGCATCGCAGAGGCGGTAGAGAGGTCATGCATGAGCGAGGCGCCGGATCCGCAGGACATCTACGGACGCGCGAAACGGGAGGGTGAGCGGCGGCTCTCCATGCCGCTGCTCGAGCAAGCGGCGAGCGGCTTCATCGCCGGTGTCACGATCGTCTTCGGGATCATCGCACTTGCGATGGTCCGGGAGCTCGTGGAACCCCGGTTGGGCGTGGAGCTGGCCGAACTGGCGGGAGCACTCGGCTTCGGCATCGGACTGGTGTTCCTCGTCGTCGGCCGGTCGGAGTTGTTCACGGAGAACTTCTTCGATCCCGTGGCCACGGCCATCGACCGCCGCGGTCGGGCTGCCTGGCTGCAGCTGGGCCGGCTCTGGATCGTCGTCCTCGCGCTCAACCTCGTCGGCGGAGCCGTCATCGCCGCGGTCTTCGTCGTCGAGGGGACGCTGCCACCGGGCGCTCACGATGCCCTGGTCGTGGTGGCCGAGGAGATCGGCGCGAAGAGCAGCGTCGCGACGATCACGCGTGCGATCGCCGCCGGGACGCTGCTCACCCTCCTCTCGTATCTCCTGCACGCCGTCAACTCGGCCGGCAGTCGCATGGCCCTTGCCTATCTGGTCGGCTTCTTCCTCGCGCTGGGGCCGTTCGACCACGTCGTCGTTTCGGCACTGCAGCTGCTGTTCGGCATCTGGCTCGGCGGCTCGGTCGACTACGCCGACCTGCTGGCCAACATCGGCCTTTCGGCGTCCGGCAACCTCGTGGGCGGCGTGCTTCTCATGACCCTCACCCACGCGGTCCAGGCAAAAGGATCCAAGCGCTCCACCTAGTGCCGCGAGACGGGGCAAAGGTTGGCAGCCGCGGCACTAGGGCGTGTCTCAGCGATCTTGACCGGCGGGTTCGGTAGGCCTGGCCTGTGCTCGATCGTCACGACCTGACTGATGCGGAGTGGGCTCGGCTGGAGCCGCTCGTGCCGGACCGGACGCCGCGCCGCGGCGGCCGTTGGAACGATCACCGGCAGGTGATCAACGGG
>NZ_NVPT01000166.1 GCF_002802985.1 Geodermatophilus chilensis
CGGCGCGTCGACGGTCGGCAAGGGCTCGCGCGGCTATGACGCCGGCAAGAAGGTCAACGGCCGCAAGCGGCATCTGGTGGTCGACACCCTGGGGCTGCTCATCGTCGTGCTGGTGACCGCGGCCAGCGTGCAAGACCGCGACGGCGGCATCCGGGTGCTGGACCGGGCCAAGATGGCCATGCCCTCCCTGGTGCTGGTCTGGGCCGATGCCGCCTACAGCCGCCGCACCCAGGACTTCGCCTCGAAGGCGCTGCGCATCCTGGTGCAGGTGGTGGCCAAGCTGGTCGGCCAGCAGGGCTTCGTGCCGCTGCCGCGCCGCTGGGTGGTCGAGCGCACGCACGCCTGGATCACCGGCCATCGCCGGATGAGCCGGGACTACGAACGGCTGCCCGCCCACTCCGAAGCGATGATCAAGTGGGCCATGATCGGGCTGATGGCCCGCCGCCTTGCACCGGCTCCCGGCCGCCGTCCCTGGCAGCCAGCACGAGCTTCCTGAACCCTTTCTCGACACGTTGTCAGTTCGGGCAGACCTGGCCGGAAGCGACCGCGTGCTCGCTGCCGCCGAGCTGCAGCGCGGCACGCCGGACGGTGGCAGAGGCCCCCAGGAGGACCAGCTGCCGGTGGTGCCGGCCGGCCCGGCGATAGGCGGCGGCGATGGCCCGCAGACCGTGGTGGTCCCCCACGGTCGCCCGGTTGACGTCGATGGTCCACTGCGCACAGGTGGTCACCAGCAGCGCCGAGACGGCGTCGTGGAGCAGGTGCGCGGTCGCGCGGTCGAGCCGCCCCACCAGCTCGACGCGGCCGGTGACGAGATCGAGATGGGCAGAGAGCTCCGGGACGTCGCCGGGCTGCGGCCCGGTCGGGAGGACGGGATGCAGGGCCACCACGATCACCTCGGCGGACGAGCATGGCCGCCGGCAGCGAGCAGGGAGAACCGGCGCCCGCAGCACTGCGGGAGATGGCCGCGTCTTCGACCTGTCCCGACGCTAGCCTGCCCTACGCCCATCAGCCACCGGGCGCGGCCGATGACCGGCGCAACGGCGCTCACCGCGGGCTGGTCCCACGGCGGGCGGAGCGGGCAGTACCAGGAGATCGCTGACCTCCAGCGCGCCCTCGACGTCGCCGGAACACGGGCCGCGCGGTCAGCGCTCGCCGGCGACGATCCGCTGCAGGTCGGCGGCCATGGAGGCGGCCTCGTGCGAGGCGCCGGCGATCGCTCCTGCGCCTGGGCGGTGGCCGCGCTCTGCTCCTCGACCGCGGCCGCGATCGTGCTCTGCGCGTCCACGACGCCGCGGATGATGTACTGGACGCTGCCCAGCGCGGTCCCGGCGGTGTCCACCTCGTGCCGCACGGCGTCCACGACGGTGCGGATCCGCTGGGTCGCCTGGGCGGTCTCCAGCGCGAGGTCCTTGACCTCCCCGGCGACGACGGCGAAGCCCTTGCCCGCCTCGCCGGCGCGGGCCGACTCGATGGTGGCGTTGAGCGCGAGCAGGTTGGTCTGGTCGGCGATCGCCGAGATGCTGCCGGCGATCTGGTCGATCTCGGCCATGGTCCCGGCCAGCCGGTCGACGGTCTCCGCGCCGGTGCGCGACTGCGCGCTCGCCTCGTGGGCGGTGGTGCTCGCACCGCTGGCCGCGGCGGCGATCTCGGCGATCGCCGAGCGCAGCCCCTCCATCACCTCGGTGGCCGTGGCGACGTTGCCGTCCAGCCGGCGTCCGGCGTCCGGCGTCCACCAGGCCGGAGATGCGCTCGCCGAGCCGGACGGCACGCTCCTCCCCGCTCCTGGGCCTGCCGGGCGGCCTCGTCGGCGGCCCGCGCCCGCTCCTCGGCGAGCTCGAGCTCCGCACGCGCCTGCGCGACCTGCTGCTCCTCGGCCATCCGCTGCTGCGCGCGCCGATCGCGGTCCAGTCGCTCGGCGAACTTCCAGCCGTAGGCGAGGAACGTCGCCTCGATGAGCACGAAGACGGCGTGCAGCGCGACGAAGGCCAGCGGGTCGTCGTGCGCGTGCGGGGAGAAGACCGACTCGGGGACCCAGATGCCCGCCGCCGCGTGGTGGACGGCGACGAAGCCGACGGCCACCAGGAACGGCGTCCACATCTGGTACAGCGCGACCAGCGGCAGCAGCGCGTAGAACCAGATGTGCAGGTCGGTGAGGCCGCCGCCCACGTGCACCAGGACGTCGGCACCGATCATCAGGCCCAGGCCCACCGCGCTCGCACGGGCCACCTGGCCGCGCAGGACGACGCCGAGCACCACCAGGACGGCGATCACGGCGAGCTGGCCCCACAGCAGCCACCCGCCCACACCGCGGACCAGGCCGATGAGCGTCAGCGCGGGCACGTGGGCGACGAGCACGGCCGTGGTCACGCGGTGGTGGGCGGCGAAGCTGCGGGCGTCGAGCTGGGCACCCCGGGGGACGGCCGCCCAGAAGCCGCCCCGGCCGTCGTCGGGATGCGCGGCACTCAACTGAGTGGTGTCACGACGCCTCTTCGGCTGCCGGTCCGGAGGTGTTGAGTCGGGACCCGTGCGGATCCCGCGCCGCACCCCTGTGGCGGCAGCGACGGCTGTGACGGGTGCACCGGACACGCGCTCCCCCGGTGCTGGCCCGGCCCGGCCCCACTGGTGACCCTGGGGGCATGACTCTCGCCTACTCCTACGGGACCGCTCACGCCGTCGTGATGGTCGGCTCGGTAGGCAGCGCGGAGGGCCTCGTCCCCCGGCAGATCGGTCCGGCCCACGCGACGATCGGCCGGGTGACCGGCCGCAGCCGCAAGGCGCTGTGCGGCGCCTACGTCGCGGTGGACGAGCAGGCCGTGTGGCCGCCGGAGGACCACGACAGCTCGCAGCTGTGCGCGGAGTGCGCCACGCTCGCCGTCCTCTGACTCACCCGCCGGCCACCGACGGCAGCACCTGGACGACCGCGCCGTCGGGCACCGGCGTGTCCAGTCCACCGGCGAACCGGACGTCGTCGCCGTCCACGTAGACGTTGATGAAGCGCCGCACCGCGCCGGACTCGTCCCGGATCCGGCGGCCCAGCGCCGGGTGGACGGCGGCCAGTGTGTCGAGCAGGTCGGCGAGCGTGCCGCCGCCCGGCTCGACCTCGAGGTGCTTGGCCCCGCCGGCCAGGTCGGCCAGGACGCCGGGCAGCACCACCTGGACAGCCATGGTCAGATCCGGGCGGCGCGGACGACGAGCACGTCGGGCAGGTGGTCGGCGACCAGGGTGAAGGTGTCCCCCTCGTCGGCGCTGGCGTAGACGCAGCCGTCCCGGGTGCCGACGTAGAGCCCGGTCGGGACGCCCTCGTCGGCGCAGAACCCGTCCCGCATGACCGCCGCCCAGAACCGGTCCGGCAGGCCCGCCCCCAGTTCCGCCCAGGTCTCCCCGGCGTCCCGGGTGCGGTGCACGCGCAGCCGGCCGCCCGGCGGCACGCGCTGCATGTCCGCCACCAGCGGCACCACCCAGGCGGTGCCGGGGGTGGACGGCGAGGCGACGACCGGGAAGCCGAAGTCGGCGGGCAGGCCCGCGGCGATCGACGTCCAGGACCGCCCCGCGTCGTCGGAGCGGAAGACGCCGAAGTGGTTCTGCGCGTACATCCGGTCCGGACCGGCCGCGTCGACGGCGACCTTGTGCACGCACTGGCCGTACTCCGGCGCGGGCTCGGGCAGGAAGACGGCGCTGATGCCGGAGTTGCGCGGCGCCCACGCCCCGCCGCCGTCCTCGCTGACGTAGACCCCGCCGGTGCTCATCGCGACGGTCACCCGGTCCGACGCGGGGTCGGGCAGCACGGTGTGCACCGCTCCTCCCCCGCCGCCGGGTTGCCAGGTGGGCCGGTGCGGGTGGTCCCACAGGCCGCGGACGAGGTCGAAGCTGCAGCCGCCGTCGGTGCTGCGCCACAGCGAGTGCGGCTCGCAGCCGGCCCACACGACACCGCGCCGGTCGGCGCCGTCGGGCCGCAGCTGCCAGACGCGGGCGAGCGCCGCGCCGGTGTCCTCCGGGAACCGGATGGCGCCGGTGTCGGTCTCCTGCCAGCTCGCGCCGAGGTCGTCGGACCACATCACCGTCGGGCCCCAGTGGCCGTACTGGATGCCGGCGAGCACCCGCGGGGTCGGACCGCGGGTGTCGATCGAGACCGCCGCGACCTCCTGGGCGAGCAGGTGTGGCTCGCCCAGCGTCCAGGTGCGGCGGTCGTCGTCACTGCGGGCCAGCCACAGGCCCTTGCGCGTGCCGATGGCGAGCAGGTCGGTCATGGCGCCCCTCCGGGATCGACGGGGCGTCGGTCGGCCCCTCGGAGGTCAGACCGTCCGAGGGGCCGGAACTCAGCGGCGGGTGGCGCCGCCGGCGGACTGGTCGGGGCCGGCCGCGTCGGTCGCGTGCCCCTCGGTGGCCCGGCCGTCGGCGTGCCGGCCGTCGGCGTGCCGGCCGTGCTGGTCGGACAGGCCCGGAGCCAGCTTCTCCGCCTTGGCGCGCAGCTGCTCCGCCGCCGACGCGTGCTCCTGCGCCGTCGCCGTCCGCTGCTCGGCCTCCTGCTCGGCCAGCCGGGTGCGCTCCTCGACCTCGGCCCGCTCCCGCCGGGCCCGGGCGGCCTGCTCCTCGGCGGCCGCCCGCTCCTTCTCGGCCTGCGCCCCGCGCAGCTGCGCCTCGCGCAGGTGGTCGCGCGCCTGCTCCCGCTTGCGGGCGCCGTTGATGCGGTTGCGCTTGGCCAGGGCCAGGGCGAGCGCTGCCAGCAGCGCCACCACGACCACGACGATCAGCACGATCACCCAGGTGTCCACAGCACTCTCCTCGCGCTCGGGGAACGCGGTGATCATTCCCCGGGCGTGGCGCGGGGAAACCGGTCAGCTGAGGGCGCTGCCGGCCGTCCACTCCTCCCGCGGGATGGTCCAGTCGTAGACGTCCGAGCGCAGCGTGCCGGCGTCGGAGCCGCGGATCTCCACGACGTCACCGGGCTGCGAGAACTGGAAGAACCAGCGGGCATTCTCGGTGGAGAGGTTGATGCAGCCGTGGGAGACGTTCTCCCGGCCCTGCTGGGCCACCGACCACGGCGCGGCGTGCACGAACTCGCCGCTGTCGGAGATGCGGACGGCGTACTCGACCGGCGTGCGGTAGCCGTCGGGGCTGTCGACCGGGACGCCGTAGGTGCTGGAGTCCATGATCCGGTGGCGGTTCATCTCGGTGACCACGTGCGCGCCGTTGTAGCTCGGGTTGTCCGGGCTGCCGGCGCTCATCGGGAAGGTCTGCACGAGCTGGTCGCCGTCGTAGACCTCCATCTGGTGGGTGGCGGCGTCGGCGATCGAGACGTGCCGCTCGCCGATGGAGAAGGAGACCGTGCGGTCGGTCTCGCCCCAGACGCCGTTGCCGAGGTCGACGCCGTAGAGGTCGGCGTCGAGGGTGACGTCGGTGTGGGCCGGCCAGTACTGCGACGGGCGGAAGTGCACCTCGGTGTCGCTGAACCAGTGCCAGACGCCGTCGGTCGGGGTCGAGCTGGTCACCACCAGGTTGCGCTCGACGGCGGCCTTGTCGGTGACCGGCTCGTCGAAGTAGACGCGGATCGGCATGCCGACGCCGACGGTCTGCCGGTCCAGCGGGCCGATGGACGGCGTCAGCTGCGTCTGCGGGGTGACCGTGGTGAAGGTGGCCGCGGCCTCGGCGGGCTCCGCGGCCTCCCCCTCGGCGGTGGCGGTCAGCGTGTAGGTGGTGCCGTAGGCCAGCGGGGTCTGCGGCGTCCAGACGTCGACGGCCGGGTCCTCCGGCGAGTCGGCCACCGCGCCGGGCACCTCGGCCCCGGCGCCGTCGACGACGCTCACGTCGGCCAGCTCGCCGTCCGTGACGGAGATCTCCACCGGCCCCCTGGGCGAGACGTCGGTCGTCCCGTCGGCCGGGGAGACCTCGACCGCGACCGGGGGCGGCGCGGCGGTGATCGGCGCGGCCGCCGTCCCGCCGTCCCCGCTGCCCTGGCAGCCGGCCAGCACGGCCAGTGCCGTGGCCGTGACCAGCGCCGACGTCCTCCGCATCGCGATCCCCTCCGCGTCCCGGGCCGTCGTCCCCCGGAACGACAGCTTGCACCGACCAACCAGTGTCCACGTCGGAGCCGGGACGGAGACGTCCGTTGCGCAGCACGACCACCCCGTCGGCGGGGTCCGGGGCGCTGGTATCGTTCTCCCCCGTCGCCCGGTGCAGCCGGACGACACGCGCCATTAGCTCAATTGGCAGAGCAGCTGACTCTTAATCAGCGGGTTCGGGGTTCGAGTCCCTGATGGCGCACCTCCCCCACTTCCATCTCCCCTCTGACTTGCGACTACAGGCTCGATGGGTACGCCACCTGGCAAGGACCGTTGCGCCAGGCCATGGAAAACCCATGGAAAACGCCGCCCACTCAGCAGCGCACCCACGAGACCCTGCGGACGCGCAACCCGTGAGGACCCGCGCTCTTGCAACCGCTTCGCGAGCTGGACGGTCGCCACTCTCTGCCGCTCCCCGCCCGCATCAGGGTGCCGGCCGCATTGGTCGCCGGAAGGGCGCTTCGCGTCCCTGCGGGATGGGCCTTCGGCCCACCCTTCCCCCGACCTGCTGCAGCCGGCGTTGCAGCGGTTGTGGAGAGCAGCCGAGGGGTCTGGGGCGAGCACACGACCATCGAGATTTCAACGCCTCGTGGGCGTGACGCCCACCCGACGAGGGCGCCGCTCGACAAGCAATCGGGGACGCCCATCGGCCCAGATGCCCTCGCCGGTGCCACCGCAGGCGTGCGCCGAGTGGGCCACCTCAGGCTGACCCGGCGGAGCTACCAGATCGTCTCGACCAAGTCGAGCTCGGTCATCTTCCGGTCGCGGGTGATCAGAGGGAGTTCCAGCGCCATCGCGGTTGCGCCGATGAAGCGGTCCCACGGATCGCCGAGCGCGTCGCGAGGGATCCGCTGGAACGCGGCTGCGACCTCCAGGGTCACCGGCGCGGCCTCCAGTGGAGAGCTGGGGTCGTGGAGTAGTCCGACGAACTCGCCCAGCTGGTCGTCGGTGAACGTCTGGCGCGTGCGGATGACGTACCAGAGATCGACCACCGAGGCGACAGAGACGACGACGCCGTCGGTTGCCGCTGCCTCCTCGAGGGCGTCGAGCGCCGCGGACGAGAGTCGTCGGTCCGGGTCGTCGAGCAGGTACCAGATCAGCGCGTGAGTGTCGGCTACGGCCCTCACCGGCGCGGCAGGTCCCAGGCGCCGCCGTCACCGTAGCGCTCAGCCGACTCCCGGGCGACGGCGGAGCTTGCTGCCTCGAAGTCCTCCCAGCTCGGCGCTGAACCGGAAGCGTTCGCGAGAGCTCCGCGGAGGGAGCGCCGGCGCGCCGTCGACGCCGCGGGCGTCACAGGCACGACGCTGAGGTGCGTCCCCGGCTTGACTCCCCAGCGAGCCAGCTGCGCTGCGTCGACGACACCCGAGCCGTCAGCGCGGACGATGAGGTCCAGCGCCTCGAGATGCTGTTCGGCCGACGACATGATCACAGGCTAGCGCTGCAGGCCCTCATGCAGTCATCACCAGTGACGGCTGCTCCAGGGCACGGGAGGAGGACTGGAGATCTGCGGCAGGTTGTGGGGTGAGCGAGCGGACGCCCTCACCGGTGTCGCCGTCGCCCCACCAGACGCGGTGCTCCCATCGTTCGGCCAGGTCGTGCTCTGCTCCAAGGCGCCGACGCCGGCGAGCCTCGGGGCTCACACCTTGCCGGCGCATCACAGTCGGCCCGAAGACCTGCCAACCTCGGGGACAGGGCCTTGCACGGCTGCGTCGGCCACGAGCCGGCCGCGCGCTCCCTTCTGCCGCGCTGATACCCGTCTCCAGTGATCCTCCAGCCCGCCGGGCAAGTCTCAGACCGCCACCGACCGCGTGAACGCGGTGGGTCCAACGGCGGCCGCCTGGCACCGGCACACCAACGGACAGACCCTGCATGTCACCGACGGGATCTGCTGGACCCGGTCCCGCGGCGGGGGACGTGACGGTCGTCCGTTCCGGCGGCGCCGTGCGGTGCCCGCCCGGTGAGTAGCACTGGCACGGCGCCGCCCCCGACCACATCATGACCCACCCGGCCATCTGGGACGGCCTCGGCGAGGGCCAGGACCGCCTGAGGATCGAGCACGTCACCGAGGCGGAGCACGGCCAGCAACCCGCCTGACCGCACACTGCCGGCGGCCTCCGGGCGATTGCCCGGCGGACGGGACGAGGGCAGTGCGGGATGAATCGGTCTGGGGCGCCGCCCCTCGTACCCGTCTCCGTCGTTCCACCGCAGCTGCATGCCGTCCGTCAGCGGCGGCGTGCCGCGGGAGTGAGCTCGTGGGCGCCGTAGCTGTTGTCGTCGGGGTTCACGGTGACCCCCGGGGCGACGAGCTCGTCGATGCGGTCGAGGACCTCGGTCGGCAGGTTAATCTCCGCCGCCGGGAGGTAGGACTCCAGTTGCTCCATCGTCCGCGGGCCGACGATCGCCGACGTGACACCCGGGTGGTTGAGGACGAACGCGATCGCCATCTCGACGAGCGTCGTGCCCGACTGCTCGGCGAGCTGGGCGAGCTCCTCGACGACGTCCAGCTTGCGCGGGTTGGCGGGGCTGCTCATGTCGAACCTCGCGCTGGGCCGGGCGCTCGATGTCGGAGCGGAGGCGGCGTCCTTCCGCCACCGGCCCGACAGCCAGCCGCCGGCCAGCGGGCTGTAGGTGAGGGTGCCCATGCCGTACCGCTGCGCGGTGGGCAGGACGTCCTCCTCGATACCGCGCACGAGGATCGAGTACGGGGGCTGCTCTGTGACGAACCGCTCCAGGTGCCGCTCCCGGGAGGCCCACTGCGCCTCCACGATCTGCGAGCCGGAGTAGGAGTAGGAGGACGACCCGATGTAGTGGACCTTGCCTTGGCGGACGAGGTCGGTCAGCGCCCCGAGGGTCTCCTCGATGTCGGTGTCGGGGCTGGGTCGGTGCACCTGGTACAGGTCGATGTGGTCCGTGCGGAGCCGCCGCAGCGAGTCCTCGACCTCGCGGATGATCCACAGGCGTGAGCCCCCGCGGTGATTCGGCTCCTCGCTTATCGGCATGAAGAACTTTTCGGGGGCGGGCGCCCACGGTGCACACGGCCTCCACCGTGGCCACGAAGGTGTTGGCGGGAACGATAATCTCGTCACCGGGCCCGATCTCCAGCGCAGCGAGAATCAGCTCGAGCGCGTCGGTCCCGTTCGCGACCCCGACACAGTGTCCGCTCGCGCAGTACTCGGCGAACCGCGTCTCGAAGGCCTCCACCTCCGGACCGCCGATGAACCGGCCGTGGGCGAGGACGTCTCTCCAGGAGCGGTCCAGCTCCTCGCGGACGCGCTCGGTGATCCCCTGGACGTCGAGGAACGGGATCGTCGCCGTGGTGGTCGGCATCCGGTCACCGCGAGAGGGAAATTCGGTGATCGTTGACCGCCTGGGAGGCGTGGACGGGAGGCGCGCCGGGCGGGTCCGTGGACACGTCCGCTCCCGCGACCACCTCCTCGTCGGCGACGTCCGCGAGCCGGTCCGTCGCGGCCAGCACGCGGACCACCTCCAACCCCCGTTCGCCCGGGGTGGCCGGCCGGGCGCCCGTCCGGATGCACTCGACGAAGTGCTGGTCCTGGAGCAGGAGCGGTTCCTGGAAGGGGATGTACGGGGAGACGATGTCGCCGGTGCGGTAGGTCACCGGTAGGGCGTGCGCTTCGGTCGGGTTGTCGATGTCCTGCACGTCGACGCCGATGTCGTAGATGCGGATCCGCTCGTTGTCGGACATGTCGTCGTACACGGCCATCTTCTTCTCGCCGACCACGGTGACCTGCCGGACCTTGTTCGGGGTCAGCCAGCTCACGTGGACGTAGGCCCGCGTCTGCGAGCGTGGGAAGTCGAAGCGAAGGTAAGCCACGTCGGCCTGCTGTCGGCTGATGTGGCTGTGCGCCCAAACCGTCGCGCGGGACGGCATTTCGTCGAGGACGTAGGACACGATCGAGATGTCGTGGGGAGCGAGGTCCCAGATCACATTCACATCGCTTTGGTACCGGCCCAGGCTCAGCCGTGCCGTGTCCACGTACAGGATCCGCCCGAGAGCTCCTGACCGGACGAGCTCCCGGAGTTTCCATACGGCGGCGTTGTACTCGAAGGTGTGGCCGACCATCAGCTGGACCCCGCGTCGCGCTGCCGTCTCAACGAGCAGCTCAGCGTCCTCGACCGAGGTGGCGAGGGGCTTCTCCACGAGCACATGCCGGCCGGCCTCCAGGGCGCGTATCGCGATGGGCGCGTGGGTGCCGGGCGGTGTGGCGACGACGACGGCGTCCACCTCGTCGATGACGTCGTCCAGCGTTGTGGCCAACCTCGCCGACGGGTAGTGCGCGGCCGCCTCGGCGAGGCGGGAAGCCTGGCCGTCAACGATGGTGACGTCGACCGCCGGCGTACTGCTGAGGACCCGGACATGTTTCGAGCCCCAGTAGCCGTAGCCGACGACGGCGATGCGGTCGCGAGTCGACCGGGCGGCGTCCGGCAACTGAACTACGTGGTTCGACGTAAAAGCGGTAATTCTCGGCTCGGTGGGGGTGGAGGAGGAGTGCACTGCTTGCCTCATCTAATTGGTCCCTTGAGATCTGATTGGTCCTGGAGCATGGGCGCGCTCGTCGCAGCGCGGGGCGGCCACGCGGGGGGCGGCTCCTGTCGGCTGGGTGCGTAGAGCCCAGCCCAGGTGGGCCAGATCTCCTCGATGGAGAAGTCGAAGGCGATCGTCATGCCCTGGTAGACCCGGTCGGACGGCTCCACCCCGTACAGCGCCGGCACG
>NZ_NVPT01000167.1 GCF_002802985.1 Geodermatophilus chilensis
CGGGGCGACCTCGGTCAGGCCGACCTGGGACGACACCCCGTCCTCGCCCGGCCAGACGACCACGTGGGCCACCGTGGTGGCACCGGACGGGAAGGTGGCCCCCAGGAGAGCCACGGACGACGGGGACCCCTCCCTGACCGGACCTGCAGCCAGGAGGGTGAGCCGCAGCTCGTCGGCGGGCGTTCCGTAGTAACCCGAGAGCGTCTCGACGGCCGACCTGAGGTCCTGGTCGCGGATCACCCCGCGCAGGCCGCGCGGGTCGGCCACGTCCGGCAGGGGGCGGGCGACGTCGAGCGCTCGGTCGGCGATGGTCGTCTGCGGGTTGTAGGAGCCGGCCACCCCGCTGTTCCGGTCGACCCACAGCTGGACCTCCAGCGGCCAGGTCGCCGGTCCCGGCGCGGCGATCGCACCGGCGCCGTTCGTCAGGGGCACCCGCTCGGAGTGCTCCGTCGTCGTCCCGTCGGCGTCGACCGTCCGGCCGATCAGCAGGCGGGCGTCGTCCCCGGGCCAGGCGACCACCACGAACGTCGGGCCGTCGGCCGCCGGGTCCGGTGCGTCCATGAGGGCCAGCGGGTGTCCCTCCGTCGTCCGGGTGGGGGGAGCGGCGAGCACCATCTGGTCCACAGCAGCGCCGACCGGGCCGGTGAACCAGGCGTGGACCGGCTCGGCGCCCACCCCCAGGACGAGCGCCACCCGGGCGCCGGGCACGTCGCCGGCGTAGGCGACCCGGCGCTCCCCGACCGGGCGATCCGGGTACCCGGGAGCCGGGAGCTGCGCGGCGTCCCCGGGTGCCCAGCTCAGCGACCGGACCCCGGCCAGCCACTCCGCGTCCCCGGAGAGCGACCCGCGGGTGGGCAGGTCGACCAACGTGCTCACGGTGCCGTCGGCCGTGTGCCCACCCGTGCGGTCCGACAGGACCACGGAGGCCGCGACCGGCACGCCCACGACGACCAGCGCCGCGGCCAGCCCAGCGGCGGCCACCCCCAGGCGGGTGCGCTGCTGCCGGCGGGCCCGCTGCCGCACCCGGTCGGCCAGGTCGTGGGGTGCGGGCGCGACGTCGTCGGCGGTGGCCCGCAGGCCCCGGCGGAGCCGGGTCTCGAGGTCGGACGGCATGTCAGCACTCCTCGATCAGCGTGGCGGGGGCGGCGTCGCCGAGCAGGACGCGCAGGCGGGCGAGGCCCCGGACGGTCTGGCTCTTCACGGTGTGCACCGAGCAGCCGAGCGCGGCGGCGGTGTCGGCCTCGCTGAGGTCCTCGGCGTAGCGCAGCACGAGGACGGCGCGCATCCGCGGCGGCAGGGTGGCCAGCGCGTCGGCGACCCGCTCCCGCTCGGCGACGTGCTCGGTGGTGTCGGGGCCGGCCGGCTCGACGGCGGGCAGCGCGACGATCTCCTGCGAGCTGCGCAGCCGCCGCCAGCTGGCCGCGCTGGTGACCAGGACCCGGCGCACGTAGGGGTAGGGGTCCCCGCCGTCGATGCGGGACCACCGCCGGTAGGCCTTCACCAGGGCCGTCTGCAGCAGGTCCTCGGCGTGGCCGCGATCGCGGGTGAGCAGCACCGCGGTGCGCAGCAGCTCGTCCGACCGTGCGGCGACGAAGGCCTCGAAGGCCGCCTCGTCTCGCGCTCTCACCCGTTCCCCCTCGTCGTCATCCCCTAGGACGCCCGAGGAGGAGCCGGAGGAACGCCGTCGTGACCGGATCGTGATCGGGAGCGGCCGCGTTGCGCGACGACGCGACCGCCATCACGCTGACCGCAACCTGTCCGGAACGGAGTGGAGGTCGGCGTGAAGCTGGACAAGCAGGAGCTGCTGCGGGTGCTGCACACAGAGGGCGACAACGAGACCGCCGACAAGGTGGCCGCCCAGCTGCCCGATGAGATCGACACCGACCGGGACGGCGACGCGCTCGACGCGATCGGGCTGGACCGCACGCAGCTGATGGCCAAGCTCGCCGGCGGCGGCTTCGGCGGGACGATCGCCCCCTGACGCCGTCCCGGCTGCTCAGCGGGCGCGGAGCCCGGCCCCCAGCTCGACGGCGTGGTCGAGGAACGTGCCGACGACGTCCGGGTCGACCTCGTCCGGGGCCGTGAACACGAGCGCGCGGACCTGCCGGCCGGTGCCCGTCAGTCGCCGCTCCGGGTCGGGCAGCCGGGCGCCGTGCTCGAAGACCAGCTGCACGCGGTCCGCCGTCGGGAAGACCGCGCAGACGAAGCCGGCCACCGGATCGCGGTAGTTGATCGAGTGCCAGCCGCGCCGCACCCGCTCCTCGAGCTGCGGATGGGCGTCGAGCAGCACCGCACGCACCCGGTGGGCGGTGGCGCGCACCGCGTCCGGGTGCGCGCTCAGCAGGTCGTCCGCCTCGGGGTTCCTGGGCACGGGCACAGCGTGGCACCGGGCACCGGGCACCGACACCCGGGAACGGGTGCCGGTGCCCGGTGGCTCAACGGTGGCTCAACCGCTGTAGGGGCGCTCCCGGGCCAGCTCCTCCTTGGCGACCCCACGGATGTGCACGGCGTCCGGGCCGTCGACGATCCGCAGCGTGCGGGCGCTCGCGTAGAAGCGGGCCAGCACGGTGTCGTCGCTGACGCCGGCGCCGCCGTGCAGCTGGATCGCCCGGTCGATGACGGCCAGGGCGACGCGCGGGGCGGCGACCTTGATGCCGGAGATCTCCGTGCGGGCGCCCTTGGCCCCGAACTTGTCGATCAGGTCGGCGGTCTTGAGCACGTAGAGGCGGACCTGGTCGATCTCGATCCGCGAGAGGGCGATGCTCTCGCGGACCGTGCCCTGGTCGGCCAGCGGACGGCCGAACGCCACGCGGGCCTTCGACCGCTCGACCATCAGCGACAGCGCCCGCTCGGCCATGCCGATCGCCCGCATGCAGTGGTGGATGCGGCCGGGGCCGAGCCGGGCCTGGGCGGTCATGAAGCCGTCGCCCTCACCGGCCAGGAGGTTCGACGCCGGCACCCGGACGTCGGTGAACCGCAGCTCGGAGTGGCCGTGCTGGTCCTGGTACCCGAAGACCGGCAGGTGCCGGACGATCTCGAACCCGGGGGTGTCCCGCGGCACGAGCACCATCGACTGCTGGCGGTGCGGCGGCCCGTCGGGGTCGGTCTTCCCCATCACGATGAAGATCTGGCAGCGCTCGTCGGCGCTGCCGGTGATCCACCACTTGCGGCCGTTGATCACGTACTCGTCGCCGTCGCGGACGATCGAGGTCTGGATGTTCCGGGCGTCGGACGATGCGACGTCGGGCTCGGTCATCGCGAACCCGGAGCGGATCTCGCCCTCCAGCAGGGGTGTGAGCCAGCGCTCCTTCTGCTCGGGCGTGCCGAACAGCATCAGGGTCTCCATGTTGCCGGTGTCCGGGGCCCCGCAGTTGGTGACCTCGGGGGCGATCACCGGCGACCAGCCCATGATCTCGGCGACGGAGGCGTACTCCAGGTTGGTCAGCCCGCCCAGTTCGTGGTGGAAGAGGTTCCACAGGCCACGCTTGCGGGCCTCCACCTTCAGCTCCTCGAGCACCGGGGGGTGCTCGTGGTCGTCGTGGCCGCGTTCGGCGCGCCACGCGTCGTAGACCGGCTCGGCGGGGAAGACCTGCTCGCGCATGAAGTCCCACATCCGGCCGCAGACGTCCTCGGCTCGTGCGGAGAGGGCGAAGTCCATGAGCGCAACGTAGAGGGCGGCGTGACCGGCGTCTCGTCAGGGGTCCGTCCCGCCGTCCCGGCTCAGGACGGCGGGTCGTCGTCCGGCCAGGGCTCGACCACCGGCAGCCAGCAGCTGAGCGCGAACGGGCAGCCGATCAGCACCAGCAGCGCCATCACGCCGAAGGCGGCCGGCCCCAGCAGGAGGGGCGCGGCGACGGCCGCTCCCGCGCCGAGGAGGACCATCCAGAGCGCGCCGCGGCCCGGCGGGCGGGCCGGGGAGCAGGGGCCGGCGGCGAGGCGGGCGGCCAGGTCGGGGTCGTCACGGGCGAGCTCCTCGCCCAGGGCACGCAGCACGGGGTCGTCGTCCACGGCACGGGCCTCCGGTTCCGGCACGTGCGGCGCCTCGGGCTCGGGCGCGGGCGGGGCGTCGTCCCCCGGGTCGCGTCCCCACCCACCAGCCTCCGCCGCGGACGGCGGGACCGCCAGCCTCCTGTGCACGCCGTCCGGCCCCGGATGCGCCGGAGGCCGGGCCCCGTGCGGGGCCCGGCCTCCAGGTGGTGCGCCGGCCCCCCTGCAGGGGCCCGCCGCGAGCTCGTGAGTGGCGGGGGGCAGGGGGTCCTTCCTCAGACGCGCGAGGTGCGACCGGTGACGGCGTTGCGCACCGGGCCCAGCGCGATGACGAGGCCCACGATCGCGGTCAGGATGTGCAGGACGTTGTCAGCGGCGTTGATGCTGAGGAAGTCCCACGGCTTGCCGATCGCGATCAGCCCGTAGACGAAGGCGGCGGCGTAGCCGACGGCCAGCAGCCAGCCGTAGGTGCGCGCGCCGGCCAGGGTGCGGGCCAGCAGCAGGCCGGCCACACCGATGAGGATGTGGACGACGTTGTGCATGCCGTTGATCTCGAAGAACAGCAGGTTCCTGTTGGTGTCGTGGGCGAAGAAGTCACCGAAACCGGTGACGAAGAAGCCCACGATCCCCACCAGCAGATAGATCGCGCCGAACGCCAGCGCGAGCAGCTGCGGCCAGGTCCGCGCTCCGCTGTTCGTGTTGCCCGCCGTAGCGGCCATCGTTGTCCTCCAGGGTCCAGTCAATCCGCCAGGGCTCGACGGTTCGGGATGTGCGGTACCCCCCGCGGACGTTCACGGAACAGATGTCACCCGTCCGTGTGGGGCGTCACACAACGGCGGGATGGCCCCGCCGACGGGCCGCCGGGGCGATCCGCACCAGCCGTTCGTCGGACGGTGTCCTGGCGGTTCAGCACCCCGGTGTCCCTGGCGTCTCGTGTACCCCGGAAGGGGCACGTCCGACCTCCTTGCCGTCGGTGGCCGCGCGGCTACGGTCGGGTGGTCCTCCTGGTCGGACGGTGGGCGGGGGCCGGTCCTGACCCGTGTGCCACGGGGGACCACGGGGTCAGGACCGCGCGCGTCCCGGGTGGGTCAGCGCCGCGTGGCCCGGGCCCGGCGGACGACGAAGGGGCCGATCGCGAGCAGGTCGACCGGGGCCGAGCCGAAGCACTCCAGCGCGTCGCGGGGGTCGTCGACCATCGGCCGGCCCGCGGTGTTCAGGCTGGTGTTGACCACGACCGGCAGGCCGGTGCGCCGTTCGAACGCCGCGATCATGCGGTGTACCAGGGGCTCGGTCTCGCGGTCGATCGTCTGGATGCGCGCCGTCCCGTCGACGTGGGTGACCGTGGGGATGCGGTCCCTCCACTCCGGGGCGACGTCGTGCACGAAGAGCATGTACGGCGAGGGGATCGGGCCGCGGCTGAAGATCTCGGGGGCCCGCTCCAGCAGCACCATCGGCGCCACCGGCCGGAACTGCTCGCGGCCCTTGACGTCGTTCATCCGCTCGAGGTTGGCCTCGAAGCCGGGGTGGGCCAGCAGCGAGCGGCGGCCCAGCGCGCGCGGGCCGAACTCCGAGCGGCCCTGGAACCACGCGACGATGCCGTTGTCGGCCAGCACCTCGGCCACCGCCTGGGCGACGTCGTCCGGCCGCTCGTAGTCGATCGCCGCGGTCTGCAGCCACTGCTCGATCTCGTCGTCGGTCCAGCTGCGGCCGAGCGCGGCGCCCGGCATCGGCTCGGTGCGCTCGCCGAGCTCGCCGGCCACGTGCAGGGCCGCACCCAGCGCCGTCCCGGCGTCGCCGGCGGCCGGCTGCACCCAGACCTCCTCGAACGGGCTCTCGGCCAGGATGCGGGTGTTGGCCACGCAGTTCAGCGCGGTGCCGCCGGCCAGGGTGAGGGTCCTCTCGCCGGTCTGCTCGTGCACCCAGCGGGCCAGGTCGACCAGCACCTCCTCGAGGCGCTGCTGGACGCTGGCGGCCAGGTCGGCGTGCGCCTCGGTCCAGTCGTCGCCCTTGGCCAGGCGCGGCGCGAACTCGGCGAAGTCGATCTTCTCGGTGCGGAAGCCGCCGTCGTCGGTGGCCCGGATGAGCTCCGACAGCTCGCCGACGAACCGCGGCTTGCCGTAGGAGGCCATCGCCATGACCTTGAACTCGTCGGAGCTGCGCAGGAAGCCGAGGTGGTCGGTGAGCTCCTCGTACATGAGGCCCAGCGAGTGCGGCAGCGACTGGCCGGCCAGGACCTCCAGGTGGCCGTCGGTGTAGCGGCCGGCCAGGTGGCTGTGCGCCTCGCCGCGGCCGTCGAGCACCAGCACCGCGTTGTCCCGCTGCGGCGCGGCCAGCCCCGCGGACGCGGCGTGCGCCACGTGGTGCTTGACGAAGCGGACCTTCGCCGGGTCGAGGCCGGGCAGGGCGTGGGCGAGGAAGTCCGGCGCCATCTCGGCGTACTTCTTGCGCATGACGTCGCCGCCGTCGAACAGCCCCGACTCCTCCGGTGTGGCCATCAGCGCCGGATCGAAGGAGTAGGCGACGGCGTCGAGCTCCTCGGGGCGCACGCCGGCGTGCTTGAGACACCACGCCGCGGAGAGCTCGGGCAGCTCCCAGGCGCTCCACGGCAGGGGGCGCTTGCCGTGCTTGCGCCGGCTGAACCGCTCCTCCTCGGCCGCGGCCACGACCCGGCCGTCGATGACCAGGGCCGCCGAGGGGTCGTGGTAGATGGCGTTGATGCCGAGGACCTTCACGCGGGCGCACTCCTCTCCGCCGGGCCGAGGCGGCCGGGCACAGCAGTGATCATGGAGGCGCTCGCGGCCTCCCGCAGCGCGAAGCCTCCCGGTGGGGGACCGGGAGGTTCCCGCCGGGAGGCTCCGGTGGAGCTCAGCTCCCGCCGCCGAAGAGGTTCCCGAACTGGTCGATCAGCAGGATGACCGAGAAGAAGCCGTAGAAGAGGACGGCCCAGAACAGCGCCACGAGCCGCACGCCGCCGGTGCGGAACTCCGCCGGCAGGGTCCGCCGGTTGAGCTGGATCAGCAGCGCCGAGTACACGAACATGACCAGGCCGTTGAGCGAGCTGGCGATGACCAGCAGGATCAGCGGCTGGGTGACGCCCGACAGCAGGATGATCGAGCCGAAGACGATCTCCGTCCACACCACCGCGAAGTAGACCCGGCTCTCGCTCCACCGCTGGTTCTCGCGCAGGACGCCGGTCTTGAGGACGTCGGCGGTGACCCGGCCCACCATGTCCAGCACCGCGAGGTTCGTCGAGAAGAGCACCACGCTGCCGATCAGCCAGAAGGTCGTTGCGAGCCAGGAGCCCTGCGTCTCCCCGAGCGCCTCGCCCTGGGCGCGGATGAAGTCGAAGCTCTGCGCCTCGGTGTTGCCGACTCCGATGGTGGAGTAGGCGAGCATCATGAAGGTCAGCAGCGCGATCAGGCCGATGACGAAGAACGTGACGAACTGCTCGCGGTCGGCCACCCGCCACCAGGAGCGCCACCGGCGGATGTTGGCCTCGTCGCGGCGGCACATGAACCCGGTCGTCGGGGCGGCCACCTCCTCGCCGGTGAACGGCGAGACGACCTTGGGCAGGCGGGCGCCCATGGCCAGCCCCTTGTCCCGGACCCAGTTCGACTGGGCCAGGTTCAGGGCGCCGCCGGCGCCGGCGAACGCGATGGCCCCGAGCAGGGTGGCGGTGCCGATCTGGCTCACCGCGTCGGGCAGCTCGCCGACCGAGACCAGGCCGTCGGCCAGGCCCGCGTAGCCCTCGCCACCGACGAGGAAGAGCAGCGCGTACACGAGGAACAGGACGATCAGCGCCACCATGAAGAACTGGATCTTCTCCACCGTCTGGTAGACCACGGGAGAGGCGGTGAGGACCAGGCCGATGAGGACGAGGACGCCGATCGTGATGTACGGGATGGCCTCCTGGCTGAAGCCGAAGACGAAGCTGAGCGTCGTCGTCCCGCCGGTCGCCCAGCCGGGCCAGGCCCAGGGGACGACGGTCATGATGATGAACAGCCAGCTCCACGGCTTCCACAGGCGGGTGAACCCGGTGACCGCCGTCTCTCCCGTGATGAGCGTGTACCGCTCGATCTCCATGTTGAGGAAGTACTGGGTGAGCACGCCGACGACGACGAGCCAGACGACGGCCAGCCCGACCTGGGACGTGATGTAGGGCCAGAGCACGAACTCGCCGGAGCCGATGGCGCCGGCCAGCAGCAGCACGCTCGGGCCGAGGACCTGCCGCATGCGCAGCGGTTCCGGGAGGTCGGCGTACGGGACCGCCGGCAGTGCCTTGCTGGGCAGCTCGGTCGCGAGGTGCCCTGGTTCCGAGGTGTCACGGGGGGAGCGGGAGGTGGCCATGGCTGCTCCTGGGCCTGTCGGAGCGCTTCGGTGCGCCCCGCGTGGCGCAGAACGGTATGACCGGCGTCACGCCGCGACAAGGAGAGGGCGCCCCGGCGTGACCTCGTCGAGATGCGCGGGTGTCGCCCGCGTCAGGTCCGGGGGCGCAGCAGGTCGTTGTCCAGGACGGCGGCCAGCGCGAGCGTCTTGTAGCCGACCTCCTCGAACAGGACGACGACCCGGTCGTCCTCGACCCGCATGACCACGCCGGGGCCCCACTCGGCGTGCTGCACGGGGGTCTGTGCGGGGAACGGCGCGTCGTCGTCGTCGGGCTGCTCCTGGGAGAGGCCGGCGTCGCAGTTGTCGCAGTTGCCGCACGGCTGCTCGAGCTGCTCGCCGAAGTAGCCGAGCAGGAACTGCCGACGGCACTCGGTGGTATCCGCGTAGCCGCGCATCATCTCGACCCGGCTCTGGTCGACCCGCTCGTGGTGCTCGGCCAGCTCGCGCGCGGCCGCCGCGGCCTCGCCGGGGGGCGGGGCGTTGTCGGCCGGGTGCGCGGCACCCTCCTGGTCGAGGACGACGGCCGACACCTGCTCGAGCAGGTTGAGGTCGCGGGCCAGCGGGGTCGCGGCGCGGCCGGTCTCCTCCCGCAGCTGCTTGACGGCGACGCCGTCGTCGAGTCCGGCGGCCTCCGCGGCCGCGACCAGTCCGGCGACCTGCTGCAGCTCCTCCTCCGGCGGGATGCCGGCGGCGAAGAACCTGCGCAGGCCCAGGTCCTCCTGCCGGTACACGAGCACGGCGAGCGCGGGCTGCCCGTCGCGGCCGGCGCGGCCGATCTCCTGGTAGTAGCTGTCGACCGAGTCGGCGGGCTCGGCGTGCACGACGAAGCGGGTGTCGGGCTTGTCGATGCCCATGCCGAAGGCGGTCGTGGCGACGACGACGTCAAGCTCGTCGTCCATGAAGGCGCGCTGGGTGTCCTCGCGGTCGGCCTTCTTGAGCCCCGCGTGGTACGGCCGCACCCGCAGTCCGCGCTCGGTGAGCTCGTCGGCGATCGACTCGGTGCCCTTGCGGGTGGCGCTGTAGACGATGCCCGGGGTCCGCCCCTCGCCGACGAGCCCGGTGACCCGGTCGAGCACCGCCTGCTCCTTGGCGTGGGCGTCGGCGTGCTGCTCGACCTCCAGCCGGATCTCCGGACGGTCGAACCCGGCGACGACGATCCGGGCGTCGCGCATGCCCAGCCGCTCGACGATCTCCGCGCGCACCGGGGGCGCGGCGGTGGCGGTGAGGGCGAGCACGGTGGGGTGGCCGAGCTGCTCGATGACCCCGCCCAGCCGCAGGTAGTCGGGGCGGAAGTCGTGGCCCCAGGCGGAGACGCAGTGCGCCTCGTCGACGACGAACAGCGCCGGGTGGGCCTCGGCGATGGCCTCCACGACGTCGGGCTTGGTCAGCTGCTCGGGGGCGAGGAAGAGGTGGCGGACCGTTCCGTCCGCCAGGCCCTCGAGGGCGGCGCGCTGGTCGCCGGCGGAGAGGGCGGAGTTGAGCTGGGCGGCCCGGCCCTCGAGCCCGTCGAGTTCGTCGAGCCGCTCCACCTGGTCGCGCTGCAGCGCGATGAGCGGGGAGACGACGAGCACCGGCCCGTCGGTCAGCTGCCCGGCGACCTGGTAGACGGCGGACTTGCCGGCGCCCGACGGCAGCACCGCGAGGGTGTCGTGACCCGAGACGACGGACTTCATCGCCTCCTCCTGGCCCGGGCGGAACTCGTCGTAGCCGAGCAGGTCGCGGGCGACCTCGCGGATGCGGCGGGTGCGGACGGAGGGGGACGCCCCGGCGGGGTCGGCCTGCTTCTTGCGGGGCACCGGCACCCGCTGCCCGACGCCCGCGGTCGGCAAACGACGCGCAGGTGGCGGCCGGGCGTTCCCGCGGGAACGTGCCTCGTGCTGCGAGGGCGTGGCGGCTGCTCGGCAGCGCCGGCGTCTCCGCGGGAACGCGCGCGGGCGCTCGCCCGCCGCGGCTCACGAGCCCACGGGGGCCCGGGCGCCGTCGACCCCGGCTTCGATGGCGAGGCGGCGGATGAGGTCGCGGTGGTCCATGAGGACCCCGACGGCGTAGCGCAGGTCCATCCGCTCCCCGTTCACGGGCATCGCCTCGGGCAGCGGTGGCTCGCCCGCCGGGAAGAGGACCCCGCTGAGCGAGGCCGCTGCCTGTTCGACAGTGGCCGGTCGTCGGCTCCGGCTGTGCTCCATGGCGGGGCGGGGACGGGCGGTGGGGCGGGTCTCTATACGAATCAGAAGCCTCTGACGATGCCTTACGTGATTATACCCGGGTGTG
>NZ_NVPT01000168.1 GCF_002802985.1 Geodermatophilus chilensis
GGCTTCGCAACTCCGAAGGATCCAGCGGTGGCCGCCCCCATGCCAGCCCCAGAATCACAGCTCTGTCATCCCAGTGGCCGAGGGGTTAAACGACAAGCTGAGAGTGCAGGAGGTCCTTGCGTGGGTTTCGAAGCCGGCACGTGGGGCGGCCTGTTGAAAAAGAGCCCGTGCCCCGTTCCTGCGGCCGCTGCGCCGGGTCGCAAGCCGTTGACCAATTGGAGGGTTTGATGGAACTCACTTCGCTCATCGACAAGGTGCTGCCCGCGCCTGGCAGTGCGCTCGACCGGGTCTCGCAGGGCCTCCAGGCCGCGCTGGCGCCGGTGCTCACAGCACCCCGCGTGCGCCCGCTCGTGCGACTGCTGCACGGCAACGAGCTGCTTGGGCATCCCGCGCATCCGGTGGTGATCGCGCTGCCGGTTGGTGCGTGGACCTTGACCGGCTGGCATGACCTGCGCGGCGCGGTCACCGGCGATCCCGACCACGACTCCGCCGCCGACACTGCGCTGCGGTTTGGGGTGCTCGGAGCGGTGGTCGCGGCTGCGACAGGGCTGGTGCAGTACCTGGACACGCGGGATGCCGCGCGTCGGGAGACTGCGGTTCACGCCGCGCTCAACAGCGTCGCGCTCGGGATCTACGTCACATCGTGGGCAATGCGCTCGGGCGGCCGGCGCTCGCTGGGTCGCAGGCTGGCCGCTGGCGGATTGGGGATCGTAAGCATCAGCGGCTGGCTCGGCGGAGACATAGCCTTCCGTCACGGGGTCGGCGTACGCCCGCAGGCGCTGCGCGACCCCGGCCGGCCCGTGATGGAGACCAGCGCTGCACCGCTGGAAACTGCCGCCGCGCGGCACTCCTGACCTTTCGCCAGCGGGCGTTCCGTGTCGTCCGACAGCGGCCCTGGCATCCGCTACTGATCATCTGGCTGGCCCGAGAGGACCGTGCGATGGACTGGGCGGGGTGGGCGGTCTTCGGCCTGGCCGCAACCGCGGCGCTGACCGCGGTGTTGATCGATGCGCAGTTGGCGGGGACCACCCGCCTGGACATCCGCTGCTGCGGGCGCGCTGCTCACCGAGGATCCTGACCGCGCGCGCGTTGCAGGGTTCGTCCTGCACCTGGGGTTTGGCGAACTGTTCGCGCTCGGCTACGCCGCCGGCTTCGCGGTCCTGGGCACCGCATCGTGGGTCGATCGGTGCGGCCTTCGGGTTGCTGCACGCCGGGCTCGCGCTGGTCGCGCTGGTTCCCCTGCTCGCGGGTGCATCCGCGATCGCCTCGGAGCGGGCCGGGCTGGAGACTCGGGCGGCTCTCGAGCCACCGGGACTGCTGGGGCTGCACTACGGCCTCCAGACTCCTCTCGTCACGTCGCGGCATACCTGGCCTACGGCGCGATACTCGGCCTGCTCCTCGACCCGTCGTGAACGCGCCGACCCGCAGCACTGCCGCGATCGGTGACTACGCGCTGCTCGGCGACACCCGGTCGGCCGCGCTGGTCTCGTCCCACGGGTCGATCGAGGCGGACCGTACTTGTATCGCTACCCCCCGGGCAGCGATGGGCTGCCCGGGACCGAAGGCGCCTTCCTGCCCTGCTCGTTCTGGCTCGTGCAAGCCCTCGCCCGCCTCGGCCGCCTCGACCAGGCCGTGCAAGCCATGCGCGCTCTGCTGGAGATCGCCCCCCTTGGCCTGCTCTCCGAAGAGGTCGACCCCAAATCGGGACGTCCTCGAGGGCATCGCCTTCATGCTGTCCACCGGCATCGGCTGGACCAAGCTGCCCCCGAGAGCTCGGCTACGGCTCGGGGTGGACGTGCTGGCGACGGATGCGGCAATGGGCAGCCGCTGGCGTCTTTGACCGGCTCCACCAGGCCGTGCTCGACCAGCTCGGCGAGCGCGGCCGGCTGGACTGGTCGTGAGCCAGCCTGGACAGCGTCAGCGTTCGGGCGAAAAGGGGCTCTTCGATCTTGAGGGGGAACGCCGACACGATCTTGTGAGGATCGCGGCCTCGGGCTGATGGGCTCGTGGCCCCTCGATGCTGGCGGTGCTTGGAGCCGACAGCAGAGGGACCACGAGTGAGTTCAGACGGTACGACGATCCTGTTCGGCCTGCCCGGAGTTCGGGTGCAGAGGGTGGTCCGCGCCGCGGACGGTGTGCGTGTGGTGCACGTGGTCACCGACGAGGAGACCGCGGCGGCGTGCCCGGAGTGCGGGGTGCTGTCCAGCAGCGTCCGGCAGCGCCGCACGACCAGGCCGCGGGACCTGCCCTACGGGGAGGCGCCGCTGGCGGTGCGCTGGCACAAGGTGCAGTACGCCTGCCGGGAGACCGCGTGTGTGCGGCGGGCGTTCACCGAACAGATTCCCGAGGTGCCGGCCGGGGCGCGGGTGACCGGACGGCTGCGCCGGCACGTGGCCGGCCGGGTCGCCGACGGGCTGCCGGTCAGTACGGCGTGCGCCGGGGTGATGGGCTGGCCGACCGCGCACGCCGCGTTCGTCGCCGCCGTCACCGCGCAGCTGCCCGACCCCGAGCCGGTGGCCGTGCTGGGCATCGATGAGACCCGCCGCGGCAAGCCCCGCTGGACCCGCACCGAGGACGGCCAGGGCTGGGTGAAGCTGGAGACCTTCGAGACCAACTTCGTCGACCTCGCCGGGGCCCAGGGCCTCCTGGGCCAGGCCTCGGGCCGGACCAAGGCCAACGTCGTCGCCTGGCTGGACGAGCGCGGCCAGGCCTGGAAGGACGCCGTGGCCGTGGTGGCGATCGATCCGTGCGCGACCTACCGGGCCGCGGTCGCCGAGGCGCTGCCCCACGCCCGGATCGTGGCCGATCACTTCCACCTCGTCCGGCTGGCCAACCAGGCCCTCACCGACGTCCGCCGGGGGGTCACCTGGGATCTGCACGGCCGCCGCGGGCGAGCCAGCGACCCGGCGTGGGCGCGCCGGCGGCGGCTGCTGCGCGGCTACGAGCGACTGACGCCCGAGCAGTTCACCAGAATGTGGAACGACCTGGTCGACGCCGACCCGACCAGCAAGATCCTCACCGCCTGGATCGCGAAAGAGGAGCTGCGCAGGCTGCTGGCCTGCGCCCGCCGCGGCGGCCACCGGCACGAGATCTCCACCCGGCTGCACCGGTTCACACCTGGTGCGCCGACTCCCGGCTGCCCGAACTCGAACGGCTCGCCGGCACGATCGAGGCCTGGTGGGCCGAGGTCGAAGGCTTCCTGCAGACCGGCATCACCAACGCCGGCACCGAGGCCACCAACCGGACGGTGAAGACCGCCGCCCGCACCGCCTACGGCTTCCGCAACCTTGACAACCAGCGCCGCCGGGTACGGTTCGCCTGCACTCGGCGCAATCGCCGGGTCACCGCCTGCTGAGGGTCATTTCCCCCTCAAGATCGAAGAGCCCGAAAAGGGGGGTGCACTGAGCGGCCCGAACCCCACCGACCGGGGCAATCGCGGCACCAAGTACCACCTGCTCGTCGACGCCACCGGCCTGCCGCTCAACATCGCAGTCTCCGGCGCCAATCGACACGACAGCATGCTCGTCGAGCCGATCCCGGACTCGATGCCGGCGATCAAACGCGGCGGACGCGGGCATCCGCGGCGTCGACCTCTCAAGCTGCACGCCGACAAGGGCTACGACAACCCACGGGTCCGTCGTTACCTGCGTCGCCGCGGGATCACTGCCCGGATCGCCCGCATCGGACGAGACTCCAGCGCCCGCCTCGGCCGGTACCGCTGGGTCGTCGAGCGCACCATCGGCTGGCTACTGTCCTACAAACGCCTCGCCCTGCGCTATGACCGCAGCGTCGCCCCGATCACCGCACTGGCCCGGCTGGCCGTCACCCTCATCTGCGCCCGCCGGCTCCCAGCCAACTAATGCAACGTCTTCTAAACTAAGCGGTGGGATGAGGTCTCTGAGCGGGGATGCCGTCAGCGGGCGTCGTAGCAGCTGAGCTACCGCGGAGCCTCTTCCGGCGCCGCGCCGGATTGGTGCTTCGCAAGATCCTCCGGCCCTGGAGGTAAGAACGCCGCCGGGCTCGGTCACTGAGCTCGCCGCGGCAGCTACAGCATCGGGGTGGCCAACGAGGGGGACGCCACCCACCGTTGACACCACCTTCCGCGTGGTGAGGCCCCGCGCCTCACATGGCCCTCCGCCGGTGGACCTGCGGTGCTGCCGGGCGAGCGGTACTACGCTGGCAGCCGCAGCCGGTCCGGCCACTCCGGTGGTCGGCGAGAGAGGGAACCTGGTGGAAATCCGGGACTGCCCCGCAGCGGTGAACGGGAACGACCGCCGTCAGGAAGCACTGGGCTCCGGCCTGGGAAGCGACGGCCAGTAGGTGGGCTGGTGCCCGCGCCCGTGAGTCCGAAGACCTGCCGGCTGTACCGCGCAGGCCCTGCGCGGTGCGTCTGCGGTCTCGAGGGGAGATCGGGGACCTGAGCGGCTCGTGCGCCCAGGCTTCTGCCTCGCGTGGCCCAGGCATCCGTTCGCGAGCTCGCGAGGAGAGCCGTGCGCATGTCCGGTCGTTCTCTGCTGTCTGTCCCGGTCGAGGGTTCCGTTCGTCGGCGGGGACGGTGGTGCGCTCCGGCGCTGGCTGGAGCCGTCACCGTGTCCCTCGTCGCGGGCTGCGGCCCAGCGCCCGAGGCGGCGGGGGAACGGATCGGTCTCGCTTACGCCTTCGTGCCGGTGGCCGGGCTCTCGCCGTACAGCGACGACGCGGTGATCGGCTACGGCATCGGCGCCACCGAGACGCTGGTCTCGCTGGACGCGGCGGGAAGGCCGCAGCCGCTGCTGGCGGAGTCCTGGACCCAGGTCGATCCGCTGACGTGGCGGTTCCAGCTCCGCCCGGGGGTTCGGTTCCACGACGGCAGCGCCATGACCGCCGAGGTGGTGATGCAGGATCTGCAGCGCGCGGTCGCCGCGACGCCGAGGCCGCGGGCGTTGTCCGGCGTCGAGTTCACCGCGCGCGCCGAGGGGGAGGACGTCGTCGTCAACACGGCGGCGCCCGACCCGGTGTTCCCGCAGCGGTTGAGCTCTCCCGAGCTGGCGGTCCTGGCTCGCTCGGCGTACGCGGATCCGGCGAACCCCGACCTGCTCGGCGCGGGGACCGGGCCGTACGTGCTCGAGGAGCTCGACGGCACTAGCGGCGCCACCCTGGACGCCAACCCCGACTACTGGGGCGGGGCTCCCGCTGCCGACGGGGTGGACGTGCGGTTCCTCTCCGAGGGCGTCGCCCGGGCCAACGCTCTGCGCGCCGAGGAGGTCGACATCGCGCACGCGGTGCCGGTGAGCCAGCTCCAGTCGCTGGGCGACGGCAACGTGCTGCTCTCGGTTCCGCTCCCGCGAACGGTCTCGCTGCACCTGACCTCGACCTCGCCGGTCTTCGCCGACCCCGGTCTGCGGTCGGCAGCTCGGCAGGCGGTCACCGGGTTGGACGTGGCGGGCAGCATCTACGAAGGGCAGGCGGATCGCCCCGAGGGCCTGTTCGGGCCGGTGTCTTCCTGGGCGACGGTACGTCCCGTGCCGTCGCACCCCGATCCAGCAGCGGTCGAGGGTCAGGCGATCACCCTGGCCACCTACTCCGACCGGGCCGAGATGCCCGAGATCGCCGCCGCGGTCGCCGATGCGCTCCGTCGGGCGGGCTTCCAGGTCGACCTGGTCGTCCGGCTCTACACCGAGTTGGAGGAGCAGCTGCTGGCCGGGGAGTTCGACGCGGTGCTGATGAGCCGTTCCTACGGCCAGGACACCGCCGACCCGCTGTCCTATCTCGCCGCTGATTTCGGTTGCGACGGCGGATACAACCTCAGCCTGTTCTGCGATCCGGAGGTCGACGCGCAGCTGGTGGCGGCGTCACAGTTGTCGGACGTCGATGCCCGTCAGGCGGCCGCGCTGCGGGTGGAGAACCGGGTGCTGGCTTCCGACGTCGTGGTTCCGCTCGTTCACGAGCGCACCCGGTTCGGCGTCAGCAAGGAGGTGAGCGGCCTGGCCGACGACCCGTGGGAGCGGGCGATCATCACCCGGGACACCGCGCTGGGGTGAGTCGCATGCCGACGGACACGGTCGTCGCACCGGTTCCGGACGCGCTGGTCCGCGTCGCGGGGCTGCGGATCCATGCTCCGGACCGGAGAGGTGGGGCTGCCCGGGAGCTGTTGTCGGGGGTGGACCTGGTGATCGACGTGGGGGAGCGGCTGGGCCTGGTGGGTGCCTCCGGTGCGGGGAAGTCCCTGTTCGCCCGGACGCTGACCGGACGGCTGCCCAGCGGGCTCCGGGTTCAGGGCGACGTCCGCGTCGGAGCCGTGGACGTCCTGCGAGCCGGCCCGGCCGAAGCGGCGCGGTTGCGGGGGCGGGTCACGGCCGTCCTGGGGCAGCACTCGGCTGCGGCGTTGGATCCGCTGTCGACCGTGGGCTACCAGGTGGCACTGCCGATGCGCCGGCTGCTGGGTGCGTCCCGGGCCGACGCCCGGCGCCGCGTCCTCGAGCTGCTGGAATCCCTCGGCTTCGACGACCCCGCTGCCGTGGCGCGGGCGCGGCCGCCCCAGCTGTCCGGTGGCCAGCGTCAGCGGGCGGCCCTGGCGATGGCCCTGGCCTGCCGTCCGCGCCTGCTGGTGGCCGACGAGCCGACCACCGCTCTCGACACCTCGGCGGAGGCGGCGGTCCTCGCGGCCGTGCGCGCCGGATTGGACTCCCACACCCGCGACGGCGTTCCGACGGCGCTGCTGCTGATCAGCCACGACCTGGCGGTCGCCGCCTCGCTCTGTACCCGGCTCGCCGTGCTCGACCACGGCCGGGTCGTCGAGGACGGGTCGGTGGGGCAGCTGCTGACTGCTCCCCGGTCGCCGGTTGCCACGGCCGCGCTGGCCGCGGCGCACCGGTTCGCGTCGGTCGGCCAGCCCGGCCGCAGCCCGCGGCACGCGGCCAGGCCCGGACACCCGGCGGGGGCTGGGAACCTGATCGAGGTCCACGGGCTGTCGCGGCGCTACCGGACGGGCCGGCCCGGCCGCCGCACGGACGTCGCGGCGCTCGACGGGGTCGACCTGTCACTGGCCCCAGGGCGGCACCTGGGTGTGGTCGGCGACTCCGGCGCCGGGAAGAGCACCCTGCTGCGGTTGCTGCTCGGGCTGGAGGAAGCGGACACCGGTGAGATCAGGATCGCCGGCCGCCGGGTGCTCCCCGGACCTGCCGCGGCACTGCGGTGGCTGCGGCACACCGTCCAGGTGGTGGCTCAGGACGCGACCGGGTCGCTGGACCCCCGCATGACCGTCGGCGCTGTCGTCGCCGAACCGTTGCGGCTGCTCCAGGTCCCCGGCGATCACCCGCGGCGGGTGGCCGAGATGCTCACCGCGGTCGGCCTGGACCCGACCGCCGCCCATCTCCGGCCCGGCCAGTTCTCCGGCGGGCAGCAGCAGCGGATCGCCCTGGCCCGTGCGCTGGCGCCACGACCGCGGCTGCTCATGGCCGACGAGCCCACGAGTGCCCTGGACCCCGTGCTCCGCGCCCACATCGTGGAGCTGTTGGCGGCCCTGGCCCGGCAGGAGGGCCTGCAGCTGCTCGTCGTCTCCCACGACCTCGGTGTGGTCGGCGCCCTCTGCGATGACGTCGCCGTGCTGGCCCGCGGCCGAGTCGTCGAGCACGGGCCGGTCGCACAGGTGCTCGGCCGGCCGCGATCGGCGGTGACGCGCCGGCTGCTCGCCGCGGCGCCCCAGCTGCCCGCGGAGCCCGACCCCGCCGGCGCCGCGCCGATCGCGAAGGCCCAGTGAGGGGGGCGCTGCGGACGGTCCTGGTGACCGGGGGAACGGTCCTGACCCTGGTGCTGCTCATCGGGGCGCTGCCCTGGCTGCGGGGACAGGACCCGGCCCGCACCGTGCTGCGTGCCCTGTTCCGCGAGCGGGAGGCCGATCCCGCCGCCCTGGCAGCCATCCGCGCCGATCTGGGCCTGCCCACCGATCCCCTGACCGGTGCCTGGTGGTGGCTGCGCGGCGCGCTGCGCGGCGATCTCGGGACGAGCTGGGTCGACCGGGAGCCGGTCGGCCCGGAGGTGGCTCGCGCGCTCGGCGTCTCGGCCACCCTCGCGGGGGCGGCGGTCGTCGTCGCCGTGGCGGTGGCGGCGGTCCTGGTGGTGCCGGCGACCTACCGGGCCGTCAGCCGGGATCGGCCGCTGGGCCTCGCGGCCGGGATTGCCGCCACCACGCTGGCGGTGATCCCGGAGGTCGTGGTCGGGATCGTCCTGCTCGGCGTCGTGGCGCTGAGCTGGGAGATGCTGCCCACCTCCGGCTGGGGCCGACCCGAGCAGGTGGTGCTACCGGCCCTGGCCCTCGGCCTGCCGGCCGGCGCGCTACTGGCCCGGGTCCTGGCCAGCACCGTCGACGGCGCGCTGGCCGAGGCCTGGGTCGCCACCTGGCGCGCCAACGGAGTCGGCGCGCCGGCCACCAGCGCGGCTGTTCTCCGCCGGGCGGCCGCCGTCGCCGTCCCCCAGCTGGCACTGGCCTTCGCCGGCTTGCTCGGGTCCGCGGTCGCCGTCGAGCAGCTGTTCGCGGTGCCCGGCGCCGGCCGCACCGCGCTACGGGCCGTCCTCGCCCAAGACCTGCCCCTCCTCCAGGGCTGCGTCACCGCCCTGGTCCTCACCGCGATCGGCGTGGCCGCCCTCGGCGGCTGGGCGCACGGGGCCCTGCTGGGGCCGGCGCGCCACACAGAGGCCGACCAGGTCGTCGTCCCCGCCCCCGCCGGGCGACCACGCGTCACCATCGTGCTGGTCGTGGGTCTCCTCCTCGCCGTTGCAGCCGGCCTGCCCCGCGACGCGCGGGGGGTGTCGCTCGCCGAGCGCCTGCGGCCGCCGTCCGCGGGGCTCCCGCTCGGTGCCGATGCACTCGGCCGCGACGTCCTGGCGCGCTTCGCATCCGGCGCGCTGCTGACCGTGGGGGCGGGGCTGGTGATCAGCGTGGTCGCTCTTCTGGTGGGGGTGACGGTGGCCCTGACCGCGCGGCACGTGCGCGCCGGGGTCACCGACGTCCTCAACGCCGTCCCCGCGGTCCTGGTCGGCGTCCTCGTCACCGCCGTCACCGGTCCGGGACTGCTGGCTGCGGCCACCGCCGTCGCCCTGGTGGCGTGGGTGCCGCTGGCCGTCCACGGCCGCACCCTGGTCGTGCAGGTCCTCGCCACCGGGGTCGTCCGGGCCGCCGTGCTGGCCGGCGCCAACCGTGCTCAGGTGCTGCGGCGGCACGTGCTGCCGGCCGTCACCGGCCCGCTCCTGCGGCACGCCGCCGCGCGGGTTCCGCCGGTTTCGATCAACGTCGCCGCCCTCAGCTTCCTCGGCCTGGGCGCCGCCCACGACTCACCGGAATGGGGCGCGATGTTGGCCGAGTCACTGGACTATCTGGAACAGGCACCGTGGACCGTGGCAAGCCCCGTGGCCGGGCTCGTGCTGCTCGGCCTGATCAGCGCCTCGGCGACCACCCTCCGTGCGGCTCCCCAGACCACCAGACCAATGCGTTCACCTTCCGGAACTACGCCCGTGCGCAGATGAGCTCCGCCGGCAGAGGGACCGCCGGGCCGGCCCCCAACGAACCGAGGGCATGGCGGGCGTGTTGTCCGCGCCCGCCATGCCCTCAGCCACTGCCGTCGGTATGACTACCGACCCACCTCAGTCGTCGTCGCTCTCACAACGTGTTGAGAAAGGGTTCAGGAAGCTCGTGCTGGCTGCCAGGGACGGCGGCCGGGAGCCGGTGCGAGGCGGCGGGCCATCAGCCCGATCATGGCCCACTTGATCATCGCTTCGGAGTGGGCGGGCAGCCGTTCGTAGTCCCGGCTCATCCGGCGATGGCCGGTGATCCAGGCGTGCGTGCGCTCGACCACCCAGCGGCGCGGCAGCGGCACGAAGCCCTGCTGGCCGACCAGCTTGGCCACCACCTGCACCAGGATGCGCAGCGCCTTCGAGGCGAAGTCCTGGGTGCGGCGGCTGTAGGCGGCATCGGCCCAGACCAGCACCAGGGAGGGCATGGCCATCTTGGCCCGGTCCAGCACCCGGATGCCGCCGTCGCGGTCTTGCACGCTGGCCGCGGTCACCAGCACGACGATGAGCAGACCCAGGGTGTCGACCACCAGGTGCCGCTTGCGGCCGTTGACCTTCTTGCCGGCGTCGTAGCCACGGGAGCCTGTGCCGACCGTGGCGGCGCCGGGCACCGTCTGGGAGTCCACCGCACCGGCCGAGGCGGCTGGGTCACGCCCGGCGGCATCCCGGGCCGCGTCGCGCAGCGCGTCATGGATCCGGTCGGTGGTGCCGTCGGCGGCCCACCGCTGGAAGTAGTAGTAGACGGTCTCCCACGGCGGAAAGTCGTGCGGCAGCTGCCGCCAGGAACAGCCCGTCCGGTCCAGGTACAAGATCGCGTCGACGATCCGGCGGCGCGGATACTTCGCCGGTCGTCCGCCGCGAGTGCCGCGGCCACTGGTGCTGAGCACCGGCACCAGCGGCTCGATCAGCGCCCACTGCTCATCGGTCAGATCCGAGGGGTAGGCCGGGGAAGAGCCCATAGCCCACCCTGGCCCACAACCCCGAAGTTGTCAGCCCGCTTTCTCAACACGTTCT
>NZ_NVPT01000169.1 GCF_002802985.1 Geodermatophilus chilensis
AGGCCGACCTCGTTGTCCAACCCCAGGGTTGTGACCGATCTGCCGCTCGACGGTCATTGATGGCAGCCTGCCCGCCCTACTTGTTCAGCAGGCTCCTAGAGCCGACCCGCGCGAGAGCCTCCCCACCCGCACCGGGCAGGGAGGCTCTCGTGCTGTCAGGCGGGCCGGAAGGCCACGTGCGGGTGATCCATGTGGTTGGCCGTGGGGGAACCACGGTCGGCCATGGCCCGCCACGTGCCGGACGAGACGATGTAGATGCGCTGCCGCCAGATCACGTACTCGACACGGAAGCGGGCGGCGTTGTCGATCACGTACTGGGCGACGGCGTCACCCTTGGCCCGGTCGGCGTGGACCATGAAGTCGGCAGCGCGGCCCTGAGTGGGGCTGTGGCCGGGCCGCGTGTAGACGGTGGAGACGCCGAAGCGCTGGGCGACCTCCTCGACGACGGGGCGGACGTGCGGGTCCCACATGCTGTAGGCGCTCGAGGTGGGCGTCGGCTTGCCGGCGGGGGCCGGCGCCTGGGCGGCGGCGGTGGTGGGCTGCGTGGGGTGCGCCTGTGCGGGCAGGGCGGTGAGCGTCACGCCGGCACCGGCGAGGAGTGCCACCACGGCACGCCGGCCGCGGAGCGAACGACCGGACGAGGGCATGCGAGTAGTCGTCATGGACGACGGTTCTCCTGTTCTCCTTGACCGCCGACCGGGTTAGCTGACGGGTTCGGGCGGGGAACTCGCCCGGCAGACCGGCGCTGGTGTCCGGTGCTGCTTCACCCCATGTGCTGCGGTGGGTCCCCGGCCCGGGCGCCGACTGCTGCCGGCGCCCGGTTGGGCGGCGCCCGACGGGTGTCACCGCGGTTCGGCGACGGGGTCCCGTGGAGCCGGGCCGACGCTAGGTGGGCCGCCGGGCCGGGACTCGGGGGCCCCCAGGGGAACCAGGGACGGTGGCCGGCGGGGGTCGATGCTGCGTACGCCCTGCACAACCGCCCGTCCCACCCCGGTGGGCACCACAGCGTCACGGCGGTCGCTACGGGCAGTAGTCAGTGGCACTTTGCCGAATCCGCGCGCGCCAGCACGCACGGACACGGGCGCGCTACGTAGTGCGCAACGCAGGCGGCGCCGGGACGGCGTCGGAGCCGGTGGGTGGCCGGTCGCCGACCGCGGCGGCCCGATCCGGTCAGGTACCGGACCCGATCGCGGCGAGGACCTCGTCGTCGCTGGGGTTGCGCAGCACCGCGCCCTGCCGCCACACCACCACGGGCAGGTCGTCCTCGGTGACGCCCAGCTCGGCGAGCACCGCCGCGCCGTCCCCGCCGGCGTCCAGGTCGACGAAGCCGGCCGCCAGCCGGTGCCTGCGGGCCAGCTCCTGCAGCCGCCGGCTGTCCGGAGACCCGCCCCGCCCGACGATGCGCAGGTCGGCGGCGAGCTCGAGCAGCATCGAGCGGCGCAGCAGGAAGGCCCGCAGCACCAGCTCCTTCAGGGCCGGGTCGGTGGTGAAGACCTGCCGCAGCTGCTCGCGCTCGACGCGCAGCACCTCGGCGGGCTGCAGCACCAGCGCGGTGAGCGACACCGGCTGGCCGCCGAACAGGTCGAGCTCGCCGAGGAAGCGGTGCGGCCCGTGCACCGAGATGACCCGCTGGCCGGCCCGGCCGTGGTCCTCCACAACGGCCACCCGCCCCGCGACGACGACGTGGAAGGCGTAGCCGACGTCGCCCTCGCGGAAGAGGGTCTCCCCCGGCGCGCAGTGCAGCCGGGTGGCGGTGCGCTCGACCAGCGCGACCTGCTCGTCGGTCAGCCGCGGGAAGGCGCCGTCCCGGTCGGGGGTCTCGGGCAGGTCCACCGGGACGGCGTCCGGCGGGTCCCCGGCGTCCTGCCGCCGCTCGCCGCGCCGCGGGCCGAGCGCCGGCAGCACCAGCCCGCTCGGTCCGTCGTCGCCGGACGGCGGCAGCTGGACCTCTGCCGCGGCGGCCGTCAGCGCGGCGGCCAGGGAGTCGGTGTCGAAGGGGCCGGTGTGCCGGCGGCCGTTGACGAAGAAGGTCGGGGTGCCGGTGACGCCGCTGGCCTCGGCCGACTCGACGTCCTCCTCGACCCGGCGGGCGAACCGGCTCGACCCCAGGTCCCGGGCGAAGCGCGGCACGTCCAGCCCGGCGGCCGCGGCGTGCTCGAGCAGGTCGCCGGCCGTCAGCCGGTCCTGGCCGGCGAACAGCAGGTCGTGCATCTGCCAGAACCGCCCCTGCGCGCCCGCTGCCTCGGCGGCCTCGCCGGCCAGCCGGGCGTGCGGGTGGACGTCGACCAGCGGCACGTGCCGGAAGACGTAGCGCAGCCGGTCGCCGAAGCGCTCCCGCAGCTCCTCGACCGTCCCGGTGGCGTTGCCGCAGAACGGACACTCGAAGTCGCCGTACTCGACGAGGGTGAGTGGCGCGTCGACGGGGCCGCGCACGTGGTCGCGGGCGACGTCCACCGGCGGCTCCAGCAGCGCCGGCCGCAGCCCGGCGCCGGGCGGACGGCGGCGGTCGGCCAGCCGGAACAGCCCCCAGCCCAGCAGCGCGGCCAGCACCGAGGCGACCAGGACGCCGACCCGCGCCTGGTCGGCCAGCGCCTCGTCGTCGAAGGCGAGGTCGACGATGAACAGCGAGATGGTGAAGCCGATGCCCGACAGCGCGGCGCCGCCGGCCAGCTGCAGCCAGGTCAGCCCCGGGGCCAGCTCGCCCAGGCGCAAGCGCACCGCCAGGCCGGTGCCCAGCAGGATGCCGACCAGCTTGCCCAGCACCAGCCCGGCGACGACGCCGACGGTGACCGGCGAGGTGGCCGCGGTGCGCAGCGTCTCGCCGGTCAGCGGGACGCCGGCGTTGGCGAGGGCGAACACCGGGACGATGACGAAGCTGGTCCACGGCTGCCACAGCTGCTGCAGCCGCTCGCTGGCCGACACCGACCGGTCGATCGACAGCCGGGCGGCGCGGGCGAACCCGGGGTTGGGCGACTGCTGGTAGGCCCGCGTCCGCCGGGCGGCGTCCTCCACCTCCGCGCGCCGGGCCGGGTAGGCCGGCGTGAACAGCGCGATCACCACCCCGGCCAGGGTCGGGTGGACGCCGGAGAGGTACATCGCCACCCACACCGCGACGCCGAGCACCAGGTACGCCGGACCACGCCAGACGTCGAGGTACCGCAGGCCGACCATGAGCGCCAGCCCGAGCAGCGCCAGGACGAGCGGGCCGACGGCGAGGTCCTCGGTGTAGAAGAGCGCGATCACCGTCAGCGCACCGACGTCGTCGGCGATGGCGAGGGTGAGCAGGAACAGCCGCAGCTGTGCCGGGCAGGCCGGCCCCACGAGGGCGAGCACGCCGAGCAGGAAGGCGGTGTCGGTGGAGATCACCACGCCCCAGGCGGCGGCCGCCTCGCCACCCCCGGCGAACGCGACGTAGACCAGCGCCGGCACCGCCAGGCCGGTGACCGCGGCCACCGCCGGCACCGCGGCGCGGCGCCGGTCGGTGAGCTCGCCCATCACCAGCTCGCGCTTGATCTCCAGCCCGACGACGAAGAAGAAGAACACCATCAGGCCGTCGTTGACCCAGTGCTGCAGGTCCAGGGCGAGCTCGGCACCGGCGAACCGGACGGCGAACTCGGTGTGCCAGAAGGTCTCGTAGCTCCCGCCCCAGGGCGAGTTGGCCCACAGCAGCGCCGCGACGGTGGCGGCGAGCAGGAGCCCGGCGCTGCCGGCCTCGGTGCGCAGCCGCTGCCGCAGCGGGGCGACCCGCGCGAGCAGGCCCGCCCCGCCGGACGTGGACTGCTGGGCGGCGTTCGTGCTCACCGCGTCCCCTCTCCGCTCCCCGACGGGTGCACCTGCGGCCCGCTGATCCCACAGTGCGGGCACTCCTCGATGTGCAGTCGCTGCCGCGGCTCGGGCTCCGCCGTCCCCAGGGTCCGGCGCACCAGCACCGCGGCCAGCAGCGCGCCGGCTCCGAGCAGGCCGGCGCAGACCAGCATCGCGGTGCGGAAGCCGGCGGCGAAGGCCGCGGGGTCCCCGACCCCGGTGCTGCCGAGCCCGGCCACGGCCGGGACGACGGCGACGGCGAGCAGCCCGGCGGCGCGGGCGGCGGCGTTGTTCACCCCGGAGGCGACGCCGGCCAGCCGGTCGGGCGCGGAGTCCAGCACGGTCGCGGTCAGCGGCGCGACCAGGAGCGTGAGCCCGGCGCCGAACACCGCGGTGGCGGGCAGCACGTCGGTCAGGTAGCCGGCGTCCGGGCCGATCCGCGCCATGAGGAACACCCCGGCGGCCGCGACGAGCGGCCCGGCGGTCAGCAGCGGCCGCGGGCCGACCTCCTGGGCCAGCGCGCCGACGCGTGCCGAGAACGCCAGCATCAGCGCGGTCACCGGCAGCACCGCGGTGCCCGCCGGCAGCGGGTCGAACCCGGCGACCACCTGCAGGTGCAGCACCAGCAGCACGAACACCACCCCGAGGGCGGCGTAGACGAGCAGGGTCACCGCGTTGGCGGCGGTGAACTGCCGGGAGGCGAACAGCGCCGGGGGCACCAGCGGGGCCGGCGAGCGCCGCTGGACGACGGCGAAGGCGGCCAGGGCGACCAGCCCGGCGGCGACCCAGCCCCAGACGCCGGGGCCGCGTCCGGGCTCACCCGCCGCGGTGAGGCCGTACGTGAGCGCACCGAGGCCGGCGACGACGAGCGCCGTCCCCGGCCAGTCCAGGTGCCGCGCGGCCTGCGGGTCGCGCGACTCGGGCACGTGCCGCACTGCCACGGCGACCACCACCGCGGCCAGCGGCAGGTTGAGCAGGAAGACCAGCCGCCAGTCGATACCGACCAGCCAGCCGCCGACGAACGGCCCGACCGCACCGGCCACCCCGCCCAGCCCGGACCACGCGCCGACCGCCGCGGCCCGGTCGGCGCCGGAGAAGGACGCCGAGATCAGCGCCAGGCTGCCCGGGGTCAGCAGCGCGCCCCCGACGCCCTGCAGCGCCCGCGCGGCGACCAGCGTCCCCACGTCGGGCGCCAGGCCGCACAGCAGGGACGCCGCGGCGAACCAGACCGTGCCGACGACGAACACCCGCCGCCGGCCGAAGCGGTCGCCGAGCGAGCCGCCCATGAGGATCAGCGAGGCGAGGGTGAGCGTGTAGGCGTTGACCGTCCACTGCAGGCCGGGAAAGCCGGCGTCGAGCTCGGTGCCGATCCGCTCCAGCGCCACGTTGACGACGGTGGCGTCCAGCATCGCGAGGCTGGACCCGAGCACGGTCGCCAGGAGCACCCAGCGGCCCTGCGGGGTGCCCATCCGCAGGCCGCCGTCCGGCACGACCGGTCCCCGGTACACCGGTTCAGCCGTACCGGGCGACGAAGGTGGCCAGCAGCCGGCTGGGCTCGGTGACCACCGCCTGGCTGACCCGGGTGATGAGCTCCTCCATCTCCGCGGGCGGGAAGTAGCCGGCGTGCTGGTAGACCCGCACCCGGGTGACGACGCCGGCGACGTCGAGCTCAGGGTGGAACTGGGTGGCGTAGACGTTGCGGCCGACCCGGAACATCTGCACCGGGCAGCCGGCCGACGTCGCCAGCAGCACCGCCGAGGGCGGCAGCACGCAGCAGGCCTCCTTGTGCCCGACGAGCGCGTCGAAGACCTCCGGCACCCCGGCGAGCAGCGGGTCGGCCCGGCCGGCCTCGGTCAGCGTGACCGGCACGCAGGAGACCGGCTCGCCGTGGGTCCGGTCGATCACCCCGCCCTGGTGCACGCCGAGGGTGCCGATGCCGTAGCAGGCGCCGAGGAAGGGCAGGTCGCGGGCGACGACCTCGTCCAGCAGCCCCGACAGCTCCGCCTCGACCCGGTGCTGGACGGCGGACTTGTCCTCGGCCGGGTCGCTGGAGTTGAACGGCCCGCCGCCGAGGAGGACCCCGGCGTAGTCGTCGAGGTCGAGCGGCGGCAGGGGGCCGGCCTCCAGCCGGATCCGCCGCAGCTCGCGCTCCTCCAGGCCCGTGGCGCGGAGGAAGGCGGCGTACTCGTCGTCCGCGGCCTCGTCCTCGGGTCGCGAGGCCAGCAGGAGGAAGGGCCGCACGGGCGACGATGCTAGGCCGCCGCGCCGTGCCGGCGGCCGAGCCTCCGCCACCCGCTGCCGAAGTCCTTCCGCGGGCCGGGCTTCCGTGGTCGACTGCCCGCACCCGCCGTCGACGGCGGTGTGACCGGCACCTGGAGGCAGCGATGTCCCTGGAGCAGGACGTGGCGGCGGCCCGCCGGGCCGTCGACGCGCTGGAAGCGGCGTGCACCCCGCTCGCCCGACACTTCGGGGACACCGTGGACGCGCGCCGGCTGAGGATCGACGTCGCCCGGCTGCGCGACGACCTCGCCCTCCTGTGCGGCGCGGCTCGCGTGGCCCCCGGTGCCCCGGGCTCCTCGGCCGTCCTGTACGACGACGGCTACGACCCGGGAACCGGCGGGTCCGGTCTCACCATCCGGTGACGACGACCGCGCCGCGCGGGACCGGGGCGGCCTCCCCGGGACACGGTGGCGAAGGGCCGGCCCCGCGGCGCGCGGCCATCGCGGCGCGGACCCTGCGCACCGACCGGTGGTGGCTGCAGCCGCTGCTGACCGTGCTGGCGCTGGTCGCCTTCGTCGGCTACTCGACGTTCCGCGCGTTCCAGAACGCGTACTACTTCTCCGAGCCCTACATCTCGCCGTTCTACTCGCCCTGCATCACCACCGGCTGCGAGGGCGAGACGTTCCCGGAGCTCTTCACGGGACCGGCGTGGATCTCCCCGGCGATCTACATCCTCGTCGTGCCGCTGGGCTTCCGGCTGACCTGCTACTACTACCGGAAGGCCTACTACCGGTCGTTCTGGCTGTCCCCGCCGGCCTGCGCGGTGGCCGAGCCGCACCGGCGCTACACCGGCGAGACACGGCTGCCGCTGCTGGGCCAGAACCTGCACCGGTACTTCTTCTACCTCGGGCTGCTGTTCAACGTCGTCCTCACCTACGACGCCGTCCTCGCCTTCCGCGACGAGACCGGCGCGTGGGGGCACATGGGCCTGGGCACGCTGGTGCTCCTCGCCAACGCCGCCCTGCTGTGGCTGTACTCGCTGTCCTGCCACTCCTGCCGGCACGCCGTCGGCGGCCGGATCAACTCCTTCTCCCGGCACCCGCTGCGCTACCGCGCCTGGACGCTGGTATCCCGGCTGAACGCGCGACACATGCAGTACGCCTGGATCTCGCTGTTCGGCGTCGCGTTCGCCGACTTCTACGTCTTCCTCCTGGCCACCGGCACGATCTCCGACCCGAGGTTCTTCTGATGGAGCTCGAGAGACACAGCTACGACGTCGTGGTCGTCGGAGCGGGGGGCGCGGGTCTGCGGGCCGCGATCGCCGCGCACGAGGCCGGGGCGCGCACGGCCGTCGTCTGCAAGTCCCTGCTCGGCAAGGCGCACACCGTCATGGCCGAGGGCGGCATCGCCGCGGCGATGGGCAACGCCTACGCCGAGGACGACTGGCGGGTGCACTTCCGGGACACCATGCGCGGCGGGAAGATGCTGAACCACTGGCGGATGGCCCAGCTGCACGCGCAGGAGGCGCCCGACCGGGTGCGCGAGCTCGAGGACTGGGGCGCGCTGTTCGACCGCACCCCCGACGGGCTGATCAGCCAGCGCGACTTCGGCGGGCACCGCTACGCCCGCCTCGCGCACGTCGGCGACCGCACCGGGCTGGAGCTGATCCGCACCCTGCAGCAGCGCACCGTCGCCCTCGGGGTCGACGTCTACATGGAGTGCACGGTCACCCGGCTGCTCACCGGACCGGCCGGGGGCGGTGGGGCGGGCGAAGAACACGGCATCACCGGCGCGTTCGGCTACTGGCGCGAGTCGGGGCGGTTCCTCGCGTGGGAGGCGCCGTCGGTCGTGCTGGCCACCGGCGGGATCGGCAAGGCCTGGAAAGTCACCTCGAACTCGTGGGAGTACACCGGCGACGGGCACTCGCTGGCGCTGGCCGCCGGCGCCGGGCTGGTGAACATGGAGTTCGTCCAGTTCCACCCGACCGGGATGGTCTGGCCGCCGTCGGTGCGCGGGATCCTCGTGACCGAGAGCGTCCGGGGCGACGGCGGCGTCCTGCGGAACTCGGCCGGCAACCGGTTCATGTTCGACTACATCCCCGACTTCTTCCGCAAGGAGACGGCGGAGACCGAGGACGAGGCCGACCGCTGGTACGACGACAAGAAGAACAACCGGCGCCCGCCCGAGCTGCTGCCCCGCGACGAGGTCGCCCGGGCCATCAACAGCGAGGTCAAGGCCGGGCGCGGGTCGCCGCACGGCGGGGTGTTCCTCGACATCGCCAGCCGGCGCCCGGCCGAGTACGTCCGCCGGCGGCTGCCGTCGATGTACCACCAGTTCAAGGAGCTGGCCGACGTCGACATCACCGCGGAGGCGATGGAGGTCGGCCCGACCTGCCACTACGTGATGGGCGGCGTCGAGGTCGACCCGGACACCGCCGCGGCGTCCGTCCCGGGCCTGTTCGCGGCCGGCGAGGTCGCCGGCGGCATGCACGGCTCCAACCGGCTGGGCGGCAACTCGCTGTCGGACCTGCTGGTCTTCGGCCGGCGCGCCGGTGCCGCCGCCGCCGAGCACGCGGGGAAACGGGCCGGCCTGGTCGCGCTCCGCGAGGAGGCACTGGCCGAGGCGGCGCGTGCGGCCCTCGAGCCGTTCGAGCGGGAGGGTGGCGAGAACCCCTACGCGGTGCAGTCCGAGCTGCAGCAGACGATGCACGACCTGGTCGGCATCATCCGTACCGCGCCGGAGATGGAGCGTGCGCTGAAGCGGATCGCCGTCCTGCGCGAGCGGGTGGCGGCGCTGTCGGTGGAGGGGCACCGGCAGTACAACCCCGGCTGGCACCTTGCGCTGGATCTGCCGCACCTGCTGGCGGTCAGCGAGTGCGTCGCGCGGGCCGCGCTCGCCCGGGAGGAGAGCCGCGGCGGGCACACCCGCGACGACTTCCCCGCCGCCGACCCCGGGTGGGGGCGCCTCAACCTCGTCTGCACCCGCACCCCGGACGGCGCGGTGACCGTGACCCGTCAGCCGCTGCCGGAGATGCCACCGGAGCTGGCCGAGGTCTTCGAGGAGCAGACGTGACCGAGCTCGCGAGGTCACGCAGGGACACAGCACCGCCCGGCACGGGCCCGACGAGCGCCAGCGAGGAGGGCACGTGACCGAACCGGGGGAACCGAGCATCGGCGCGGTCGACGAGGGCCAGGGAGGGAACCGCGGCGGCTACGACGCCACCTTCCGCGTCTGGCGCGGCGAGGCCTCCGGCGGGGAGCTGCAGACCTTCACCGTCCCGGTGAACGAGGGTGAGGTCGTCCTCGACGTCATCCACCGCCTGCAGGCCACCCAGGCCGGCGACCTGGCCGTCCGGTGGAACTGCAAGGCCGGCAAGTGCGGGTCCTGCAGCGCGGAGGTCAACGGGCGGCCGCGGCTGATGTGCCTGACCCGGATGAGCACGTTCGCCGAGGACGAGACGGTGACGGTGACCCCGCTGCGGACCTTCCCGGTCATCCGCGACCTGGTCACCGACGTCTCCTACAACTACGAGAAGGCCGCGCAGATCCCGGCGTTCACCCCCCGGCCCCGGGACCCGGACGGCAACCACCGGATGCAGCAGGTCGACGTCGACCGGCCGCAGGAGTTCCGGAAGTGCATCGAGTGCTGGCTGTGCCAGAACACCTGCCACGTCATCCGGGACCACGAGGAGAACAAGGCCGCCTTCGCCGGGCCGCGGTTCCTCATCCGGCTCGCCGAGCTCGACATGCACCCGCTCGACGTCGTGGACCGGCGGGACGCGGCGCAGGAGGAGTTCGGCCTCGGCTACTGCAACATCACCAAGTGCTGCTCCGAGGTGTGCCCCGAGGGCATCCATCTCACCGACAACGGGATCATCCCGCTCAAGGAGCGGGTCGTGGACCGGAAGTACGACCCGCTGACCTGGCTCGGGTCCAAGATCCGGCGGCGCCGTCCGGACTGACAACGTGTCGAGAAAGGGTTCAGGAAGCTCGTGCTGGCTGCCAGGGACGGCGGCCGGGAGCGGGTGCAAGGCGGCGGGCCATCAGCCCGATCATGGCCCACTTGATCATCGCTTCGGAGTGGGCGGGCAGCCGTTCGTAGTCCCGGCTCATCCGGCGATGGCCGGTGATCCAGGCGTGCGTGCGCTCGACCACCCAGCGGCGCGGCAGCGGCACGAAGCCCTGCTGGCCGACCAGCTTGGCCACCACCTGCACCAGGATGCGCAGCGCCTTCGAGGCGAAGTCCTGGGTGCGGCGGCTGTAGGCGGCATCGGCCCAGACCAGCACCAGGGAGGGCATGGCCATCTTGGCCCGGTCCAGCACCCGGATGCCGCCGTCGCGGTCTTGCACGCTGGCCGCGGTCACCAGCACGACGATGAGCAGCCCCAGGGTGTCGACCACCAGATGCCGCTTGCGGCCGTTGACCTTCTTGCCGGCGTCATAGCCGCGCGAGCCCTTGCCGACCGTCGACGCGCCG